>JAZNXZ010000130.1:0-4769 GCA_045594165.1 Candidatus Scatosoma sp. | reverse complement strand
CCTCCAAGCACTACCTTCGCCCGAGGAAACGCCTCGCAAAGCGCGGAAATTTCCGCAAAATCTTCTTTCGACGAGGTAACGACAATTTCGTCTATCGAAGGGAAATCGAAGGCGGAGAGGGTTTTCTCCAAAACCGTTTTGCCCTCGAAGGGGAGTAGGAGTTTATTTTTCGTAAAGCCTGCGCGCGTGCCTTTTCCTGCCGCGCAAATAAGGGCGCAAACGCTCGTTTTCATACAATCACCTCGTAAAGAGACGCCGCCTCTTCTTTTTTGACCGTTTCCTTGATGTTGAGAATACGGAATTTGAGTGTACCCGCTGCGTATAAAACCTCTACGACGTCGCCGATTTTGACGTTCGTCGAGGGCTTTGCCGCCTTACCGTTGATGATAACTTTTTCTTCCGAACAAGCCTCTTGGGCGACGGTGCGCCGTTTCAAAATGCGCGAAACTTTCAAAAATTTGTCGATTCGCATAAAAAAGCTCCTTTTTTGCTCCTTTACGGATAAATATTTTTCAAAAATTTGGTAGGGAAAGGCGAAAAACGCTTGACAAGATTTTGGCAAAGGGATATAATTAGATAATGTATCATTATGCTATTATGGCGTAATGCCGCTCGGTGGTCAATTTTTACGGAAAATTTTTCCAAAAAAAACGGAAAAAACCCCGAAAATCGACTAAAAAAGCGGTAAAAATCCTTTCCTTATATATTATTATACCGCAAAGGGACGAAAAAGTAAAGCGTAGTGATATAAAAATTTCTAAACAAGACAAAATTTTCGATTTTTATCGATGAAAAGATATACTCGGTAGATCGCTGGAAAAATGAAAGGAGAAAAAATCACAAGATGGATTTACCTGTAACCAAGTACGGCAAAACCGAAAGAAGAAAATTCGGTAACATCAACGAAGTTATTGATATTCCCGACCTCGTTGAAATCCAGAAAGACAGCTACAATGCCTTTATCGAAGAGGGTATTAGCGAAGTATTCGAGGACTTTTCCCCGATTACGGACTACTCCGACCGTTTCGAACTCTATTTCTTAGAGCATAGATTTGGCGATAAACCCAAGTACGACGAAAAAGAATGTCGTGCAAGAGACGCTACGTACGCACTTCCGCTCCGCGTCAAGGTTCGTCTTGTCAACAAAGTCAAGAACGAAGTTTTGGACCAGGAAGTATTCATGGGCGATATGCCGCTCATGACCGAAAACGGCGCGTTCATCATCAACGGTGCGGAACGTGTTATCGTTTCCCAGCTCGTTCGTTCGCCCGGCGTTTATAATAAGTCGAGCAAGGACAAGACGGGTAAGGAAATGTTTGAAACTACCGTTATGCCCAACCGCGGCGCATGGCTCGAACTCGAACAGGACGCGCAGGACGCGTTGTACGTCCGTGTGGACAGAAAGAAAAAGCTGTGCATCACGGTCCTTTTGCGTGCGCTCGGCTACGGCTCGAACCGCGCGATCGAAGACCTGTTCGCAGGCAACAAGATGATTGCGGCTACGCTTGCAAAAGACACGGCTAAGAGCGAATCGGACGGCTTGTACGAACTGTATCGCCGCCTTCGTCCCGGCGAAGCGCCTACGGAAGATTCCGTAAGGGCGCACCTTTTCAATCTGTTCTTCGATCCCCGTCGCTACGACATTGCGAAAGTGGGCAGATATAAATACAACAAAAAGCTGAACATGGCGTTCCGTGTGGAAGGCTGCCGTGTAGCGGATACCGTTATCAATCCTGAAACGGGCGAAGTGATTGCCGAGGCAGGGGAAAAGATTTCCGAACAGAAAGCAAAGGCGATCCAAAACTGCGGTATCAACGAAATTTTCGTACTCGTAGAAGATCCTGAAGACGGCGAAATCCGTCACAAGATGATTGCAAACAACACCGTTGATTTTGCAGAAATTTCGGACGTTCCCGTGCAGGTACGTGCAAAAGATTTCGGCCTTCTTCCTACCGTACACTATCCCAACTACAAATTCTCCAAGGTTATCGCGGAAGAGTGCGCAAACCTTAGCGTAGAAGAAGTTGCGGAAAAATACACCGACGCAATCAACGAGATTTACAAGACGGTGGAAAAGGTAGAAGAACCGGACGAAAAGCCCGAAGAAAAGAAAAACAGAGAAAAGAGAAGGGACAACCGTCGCAAGTTCGTTGCGGCTTGTAAGCTTTTCCACGAAATTCTTTCTAGCGAACATCCCGTTCCCACGAAAGAACAGAAAAAGGAAATGCGTCCTTTGATCGACAAGCTTTGCCACAAGCATATCACGGTAGACGATATCGTTGCGTCCATTTCCAGTAACCTCGATTTGAAGTACGGCATCGGCGACGTGGACAATATCGACCACTTGGGCAACCGTCGTGTTCGCTCGGTTGGCGAATTGCTCCAAAACCAACTCCGTATTGGTATCGCACGTTTGGAAAGACTTATCAAAGAAAGAATGGGTACGCAAGACCCGATGGAAATCACGCCGTCGGCGCTCATCAATATCCGTCCCGTATCGGCGGTCATCCGCGAATTCTTCGGCTCTTCGCAGTTGTCGCAATTCATGGACCAGACCAACCCGATTGCAGAACTCACGCACAAGCGTAAGCTTTCCGCGCTCGGCCCTGGCGGTTTGAACCGCGACCGCGCTACTTTCGAAGTCCGCGATATTCACCATACGCACTACGGCCGTATGTGTCCTATCGAAACGCCAGAAGGTCAAAATATCGGTCTTATTACCTCGCTTGCAACCTTTGCAAGAGTAAACGAATACGGCTTTATCATGAGCCCGTACCGCCGTGTAGACAAGGAAACGGGCGTTGTAACGACGCAGGTTGATTACCTTACGGCGGACGAAGAAGATAAGTATATCGTAGCGCAGGCAAACGAACCCCTTGACGAAGAGGGCAGATTTGTCAACGAACGTGTTGGCTGCCGTCACAAGGCAGACATCACGGAAATGGCGCGCGAAAAGATGGACTACATGGACGTATCGCCCAAGCAGCTCGTTTCGGTTGCAGCGGCGCTGATTCCTTTCCTTGAAAACGACGATACCAACCGTGCCCTCATGGGTTCGAACATGCAACGTCAGGCAGTTCCTCTTTTGAAGACGGAATCCGCAATCGTAGCGACGGGTATCGAAAGTTCCATCGCGCAGTATTCGGGTGTAATCGTAACCGCAGAAGAGGCAGGTTTCGTTATCAGCTGCTCTTCGGATATGATTAAAATCAAGGAAGACGACGGCAACGTACGCGAATATCCCTTGAAGAAATTTGAACGTTCCAACGCGGGTACGTGTCTTAACCAACGTCCTATCGTATGCACCGGGGACAGAGTATTCAAAGGCGAAATCATTGCAGACGGTCCTTCGACCAACAACAGTGAACTTGCCCTTGGTAAAAATATTCTCGTCGGCTATATGGAGTGGGAAGGTTACAACTACGAAGACGCTATCTTGCTTTCGGAAAAACTTGTTCACGACGACGTATTTACGTCTATTCACATTGAAAAACACGAAATTGAGGCGAGAGATACCAAGCTCGGTCCTGAAGAAATCACGCGCGATATCCCCAACGTGGGTGACGACGCTTTGAAAGATTTGGACGAAGACGGTATCATCCGTATCGGCGCGGAAGTGCAGAGCGGTGATATCCTCGTCGGTAAAGTTTCGCCGAAGGGCGAAGCGGAACTCACTCCCGAAGAAAGATTGCTCCGCGCGATTTTCGGCGAAAAGTCGAGAGAAGTGCGCGATACGTCTTTGAAAGTACCGCACGGCGAAGGCGGTATCGTCGTTGACGTTAAGGTATTCACCAGAGAAAACAAAGACGAACTCGATCCCGGCGTAAACAAACTCGTTCGCGTATATATCGCACAGAAACGTAAGATCCAGGTCGGCGATAAGATGGCAGGTCGTCACGGTAACAAGGGCGTTATCTCCCGCGTGCTTTCGCAGGCGGACATGCCGTTCCTTGCAGACGGTACGCCTTTGCAAATCTTGCTTAACCCCTTGGGCGTTCCTTCGCGTATGAATATCGGTCAGGTTTTGGAAGTACACCTTGGCTACGTATGTAAGCAACTCGGTTGGAAGATTGCGACGCCTGTATTCGACGGCGCAACGGAAAAAGACCTTGAAAAGATGTTCCGCGAAAACAACCTCTTGAACCCCGACGGCAAAGTTGACGGTAAATTCCAGGTATTCGACGGTAGAACGGGCGAACCTTTTGAAAACCGCGTAACCATCGGCGTTCAATATATGATTAAGCTTATCCACCTCGTTGACGATAAGATTCACGCACGTGCAATCGGTCCTTACTCGCTCGTTACGCAGCAGCCTCTCGGCGGTAAAGCGCAGTTCGGCGGTCAGCGTTTCGGTGAAATGGAAGTTTGGGCGCTGGAAGCATACGGCGCGGCGCACATTTTGCAAGAAATCCTTACCGTAAAATCGGACGATATCAACGGACGTGTCAAGACGTACGAATCGATCGTTCGCGGCGAGAATATTTCCGAACCGGGTATCCCCGAAGCGTTCAAGGTATTGCTCAAAGAATTGCAGTCCCTTGCACTCGACGTAAAAGTGCTCACCGAATCGGGTGACGAACTGATTATCCGCGAAGTGGAAGAAGACGAAGACAACGCAGATAACACGGCAAGAAACAGAGAAATCAGCAAAGACGAAGAACTCGAAGAAATCGACTTCAACGTGGACGACGATGAAGAAGATGAAGACGACTTCGACGTTAAGTCCATTTTCGAGTCGGACGATGACGATGAAGACGGTTTCAACATCA
>JAZNXZ010000129.1:0-6506 GCA_045594165.1 Candidatus Scatosoma sp. | reverse complement strand
GAAAGCTGCCCTTTACCGCCGTCGATAATCATCAAATCGGGTTTTGGAAAGCGTTCTTCTTCGTCCGTGCCAAGCTTTGCAAGGCGACGGCGCATCATTTCTTGGTGGGACGCGTAATCGTTTGCCCCCTCTACCGTTTTTATCTTAAAACGACGATAACTGCTCTTGTCTGCCTCGCCGTCGATAAACACAACCATTGAACCAACCTTGTCCACCCCGCTAATGTTGGAAATATCGTAACACTCCATACGCTTTGGATATTTCTTCAAACCCAGCAGTTCTTGCAAGCGTATGCAAGCGTTTTTGGTCATATCCGCCTTGTGTTTGATTTTGTCTACCGATTTTGAAAGATAATCAGCGGCGTTCTTTTCCGCCATGTCCAAAAGCTGCTTTTTAACACCTAACTTGGGAGAAATAACCTCTACCTTTTTGTTAAAATGGGTACGAAAATATTCTTCTAACAATTCCTTTTCACAAAAATCCTGCACGATAATCTCGTCCGGCAATTCGTGGTGGGAATAATATTGTATCAAAAACGCCGTCAACGCGTCCGTTTCCGCAAACGAGCCGTCCTCTAAGGCAAAATGACTGCCTCCTTGCATAATGCCGCTGCGCGTTACCAAAACGTTGACTGCCGAATAGATAAAGTTCGTCTTTAACGCGATTACGTCGGCGTTTAACGCACGGTTTATGGACGTGATACGCTTTAATTTCAACTTCGAAAGCATTTGCAATTTTTCGCGATATTCCATTGCAAGTTCAAACTCTTCATTTTCTGCAAAACGGCGCATTTTTTCCTGCAAAATTTCTTCCGCTTTTTCATAGTTCCCGTCCAAAAACGACAGCGTTTCTTTCACTCGTTCGGCATATTCCTCGCGCGTGCAAAAATGTGCACACGGAGCAAGACAACGTCCCAAATGATAGGCAAGGCAGGGCTTTTTGGGCTTTGCGCCGATAGCAACCGAACAGGTTCGGACGTTGTAAACCGAGCCGATTACGTCCAAAATATCCCCGCAGCGTACGCCGCCCATATACGGCCCGAAATACTTGCCGTCTTTTTTTAACTTTCTCGTTATCGATACGCGCGGAAACTCCTCTTTCGTATGCACGTGGATATACGGATAAGTTTTATCGTCTTTTAACAGAATATTATACTTGGGTTTGTATTTTTTTATCAGGTTGTTTTCTAATGCAAGCGCGTCAATTTCGGTCTGAGTGATAATATAATAAAAATCGGCAATATGTTCCACCATCGCCGCTACTTTTTCGGGTTTTGCAGAGGCATGGAAATATTGGCGCACGCGATTTTTCAGCACACGCGCTTTCCCTACGTAAATCACGATTCCGTCCTTGTCCAGCATAATGTATACACCCGGACTTTCGGGCAAAAGATTGAGTTTTTCCTGCAAGGCTCCCATATATTTAATTATATACCAAAATCATAGATTTTGCAAGGGAAAAACAGAAAAATGTTACGTTAGCAGCCTAAAAACTCTATTCCTTTCAAAATAACGTCGTTAACCGCGTCGTTTGTCAGGCTATAAAAGACGATTTTTCCCTGTCGAACGCTCTTTACAATCCCTGCGCTTTTCAAAAATCGGAGCTGATGGGATACCGTCGTTTGATTGATTCCTAAAATGCGGGATAAATCGGTAACGCAAAGTTCGCTAATCGCCAAAGCCGTTAAAATCTTTATCCGCGTATAATCCGCAAAAACAGAAAAAAAGCACACAACGCCTTCGAGTATATCCCCTTGCGGAACGTAATCTTCGATAAGGCTTTGCGTGCGTTTGTCTAATAAAAGCATTTGTTGCATAGGATACCTCCTCAATATTTATTGAGAATATTTTATCATATGCGCAAACGTGCTTTCTGTTTTATTTTGTCTTTTTTCTATTTATTTTGTCATTTATTACGAAATTTTCTTTACTTCGTACCCTGCGTCTACGATTACCGCCGTCAACGTTTCGTTTGCGACGTCTTCGCTAAGTTCCACAACCACCGTTTTCTTCTTCAAATTTACTTCTACGTTTGTTACGCCGTCAACGCCCTGCAACGCTTTCGTTACGTGTGCTACGCAATGTTGGCACATCATACCCTCGATTTTCAAAGTTTTTTGCATGTTATTACTCTCCTTTTCAACGTTTTCCTTCTTTTTTCCAAACTGCATCAAGCGCAAAGCGTTCGTTACAACGAACAGCGAGCTCATACACATTGCCACCGCGCCCATCCACGGTTTTAAGGATATGTGCGCAAATGCAAATACGCCTGCCGCCAACGGAATTGCAATACAGTTATAAAAGAACGCCCAAAACAGGTTCTCTTTAATATTTCGTACCGTTTTTTGGCTAAGCTCGATTGCCGTATTGACAAGCCGTAAATCTCCGCGGGACAAAACGACGTCCGCCGTATCAATGGCAATATCCGTTCCGTTGCCCATGGCAATACCGATATCCGCCTCTTTTAATGCAGGACTATCGTTGATTCCGTCGCCGACCATGGCAACAAAACCGCCTACGGCACGGATACGTTGTACCGCTTTTGCCTTATCGTCAGGCAGAGCCTCGGCATAATAATCTTCAATCCCTACCTCTTCCGCAATCGCTTTTGCTACGTTTTCGTTGTCGCCCGTCAGCATCCCAACGCGGATTTTTTTCTCTTTTAATTGCTCCACTGCAAAAGCGCTCTCTTCCTTTAAGGTATCCGCAACGGCGAACACCGCGATAATCGTCTTTCCGTCAGACAAAAACACCGCCGTCTTGCCTTGTTTGGAATAGTCCTTTTCTAAGGCGTAACTCTTCTTTTCTTCTACGCCGCCTAACAATCGGCGGTTGCCAAGATAATACGTTTGCCCTTGATAAACGCCCTTTGCCCCTTTGCCCGTTTCGTAAGCATATTCTTCAATTTCAACGGTATTCTCATCAATTTGCGCCGTTGCGTACGCATGCACGCACTCTGCAATCGGATGATTAGAGTGGCTTTCTATTGCAGCGGCAAGCATTAACGCAAATCTATCCTTACCCGAATAGCATTGAAAATCCGTTACTTTGGGCTGTCCGACCGTCAGAGTAGCCGTTTTATCAAGCAATACGCAGTTTATATCCTTCGCTTTTTGTAAAGCCTCGGCGTCCTTATATAAAATCCCAAGCGACATACCCCGCCCCGTCGCCGCCATAACCGCTACGGGCGTTGCCAAACCAAGCGAACAGGGACAAGAAATAACCAACACACAGATTGCATAATTTGCCGCTTTTGCAACGTTATGGTCGGTAATGAAGAACCAAATCAAGAAAGTTGCCACCGCAATCAACGTAACTACAGGCACGAAAATCGCCGCAATTTTATCGGCAATTTTTTGCAGGGGCGCTTTGCTTGCACCTGCCTCTTTTACCATTTTGACAATTTGCGAAAGCGTAGTGTCCGCACCTACTTTTTCAGCAAGAACCTTAATATAACCGCTCTTTACGATATCCGCGCCTGTAACCGCGTCCCCTTTGGAAACCTCGATGGGCATGCTTTCGCCCGTAATCGCCGCACGGTCAACAAAGCCGTGTCCGCCGATAATTTTTCCGTCTACGGGGATATACTCGCCCTGCTTTACAAGCAACACGTCCCCAGCGCTAATCTCTGAAAAAGCAATTTTTTGCTCCTTTCCGCCACGTTCTACGCTAACGGTATTCGGCATCAATTTTATCAGCTTTTCAATCTCGTCGCCCGTTTTGCGCTTGGATTTTTCTTCTAACCATTTACCGAGGGTAACAAGCGCCAAAATCATTGCTGCCGATTCGTAGAAAAAGTGTACGTGTCCGTGGATTTTTCCCGCAAAAAGCAGCACAGTATACGCCACGCTGTATAAATACGATACCCCCGAACCCATAGCAACGAGCGTATCCATATTTGGAACACGCTTTATAAGCGCCTTGATACCGCTGGTGTAAAACTTAAAATCGATAAGGATAACTATCAGCGCTAAAACCGCCTGAATTATTGCGCTGACTTTTATATTCGGCTGCGGCAAACCTATCATACCACCCATGGAAAAATACATAAGCGGCAGTAAAAATACAATCGACAATAAAAAACGGCGTTTTAGCTTATCGGGTTGCGGCTTTCTTTCCATCAACACGTTTTCGTTATAAATCGTCGCGCCATAGCCCAAATCCACCACAGCATTTATGATATTTTCGCGAGAAAGTCTTGTTTCGTCGTATTCCACGACCATACTCTCGCCCATTAGGGAAACGTCTGCGCGCTCCACCCCGTCTAAACGGCATACGGTACGCTCAATCCCCGCAGAACAAGCTGAACAAGTCATCCCCGTTACGGAAAATTTTTCTTTCATACTCTTTTTCTCCTTAGAAAAATTATACCACACCGCCATTTTTTTGTCAAGCAAATAGGATAATTAACCACGGTTAATTTCTAAAAATATTATGGAAACGCAAAAAGACGGGTGCTTAACAGCTACCCGTCTGATTTTGTTAAACTAGACGAATTAATTAGTCGTTCTTTGCTTCTTTCTGTGCAACAACTTCCGTGCCGTTGTAGTAGCCGCAGTTCTTGCAAACCTTGTGCGATTCTTTGTATTCGTGGCAATGAGGGCATTCTACGAGCGTAGCTGCCGTTGCCTTGTAGTTTGCAAATCTCTTGTTCGTTCTGCTCTTGGATTGTTTATTCTTAGGTACTGCCATGTTAAAACACCTCTCGTTTATTTTCTCTTTTAATCGGTTTCGCCGTTGTAAGAAATCTGTTTGCAATCTTCGCCGCAGGAGAGTACGTACGGCATACTAGCCATAATTGCGTCTTCTACCGCCTGCGTTATGTTTACGATACCGTTCGTATAGCCGTAATCTTCGTAATCCTTGCGATTTTCAAAGTACGCGTCTAACTCTCCTTCCACCGTCATTTTCGTTTCTTTTAAGCAGCGGGAGCATTGCCCCTCCAACGTATAAGAAACCGTACCGCGGATTGACAGAGAATTGTCCTCGTACAGCTCGTAATCAAAAACGATTTTGACAGGAGCCGCAAATTTCACAAACGGAATTTCTATGAAAGTTTCAGGAGCGGAATAGGAAAATTCCATGCGTCCCTCATACTTTTTTTGTGCGTTAAGTTTTCTGATATCAATAAGCATCTTAAAACCGACTAGACAAGTATAGTATATTTGAAAAACTTTGTCAACTTTTTTTCGTGATATTTTTTGGAAAATTTATAATAATTCTACGGTTTCTCTCGCAATAACGACTTCTTCGTTGGTCGGAATAATCAAAACCTTTACTTTTGAGCCTTTACCCGTGATGTCGCGGATTGCGCCGTTGTTCTTTTCTTGGTTCTTTTCTTTGTCGATCGACAAACCGATATAATCCATGTTTTCGCAAATCGCCTCGCGCACGCAAGGGGTGTTTTCGCCCACGCCTGCCGTAAATACGATACAATCTACGCCGTTCATAGCCGCCGCATACGCGCCCACGTATTTTTTGCAGGAATATGAGAACATATCGAGCGCAAGTTTCGCACGTTTGTTACCCTTGTCCGCTGCCGCCGTCAAATCGCGGAAATCGCTGGAAACGCCTGAAATGCCTGCCACACCGCTCTTTTTGTTAAGATAATTGAGCGCTTGCGCAATCGTCAAGTTTTCTTTCTGCGCCAAATATTCTACAACCGCAGGATCGATATCGCCGCTACGCGTACCCATAGGCACGCCCGCCAAAGGCGTAAAGCCCATGGACGTGTCTACACTCTTACCGCCGTTGACCGCCGTAATCGACGAACC
This sequence comes from Candidatus Scatosoma sp., assembly GCA_045594165.1. Taxonomy (GTDB): domain Bacteria; phylum Bacillota; class Clostridia; order Christensenellales; family Borkfalkiaceae; genus Scatosoma. Next base: position 733 of record JAZNXZ010000129.1, on the reverse strand, counting down.
GTTACCAAGGTGGCAGGTAACGATTTTTAATTCTTCGGGCTTTTTGCCAAGATATTTTGCCGCCTCTTGCGAAACGAACTTATGACTCGTACCGTGGAAACCGTAACGGCGAATCGAATATTTTTCGTAATGCGTATAATCGATTGCGTACATATACGCGTAATCAGGCATCGTGAAATGGAAACTCGTATCAAAAACGAACGCCATCGGCGTTTTGGGCATTGCCGCGCGGCAAGCCTTTACACCGATAATCGCCGCAGGGTTGTGCAAAGGCGCAAGATCGCAAAGTTCTTCCATCTTTGCAATGCTTTCGTCCGTAACGAGCGTAGGCGCTTTGAATACTTCACCCGACGCAACCGCTCTGTGACCTACCGCGTCGATATCGTCCATCGACGAAATCACGCCGATTTTTTCGTCCGTGAGCGCATCCAAAACAAGGGCAACCGCTACGTTATGGTCAGGCATAGCCTTTTCGATAACCGTTTCCGCACCCTTTGCTTTGTGCGTGAGTTTTGAACCGTCGATACCGATACGCTCGCAAGTACCTTTTGCAATCACGTTTTCGGTTTCCATGTCGATAAGTTGATATTTCAGGGAAGAACTCCCCGAATTGATAACGAGTACTTTCATGTTTTCCCTCCCTTAAAGCTGCGTTTGTAACGCCGTAATCGCCACCGCCGCAACGATATCCTCACGCTTGCAGCCGCGCGATAAATCGTTTAAGGGTTTTGCA
>JAZNXZ010000128.1:0-5584 GCA_045594165.1 Candidatus Scatosoma sp. | reverse complement strand
TGTCATTGCGAGCATTCGCCACGTTGTCATTGCGAGTGAAACGCGGCAATCTCGTGGCGTATGCGTGGCAATCTCTTTTTTATTCTTCGCGCGGATTCCAACTATACAAACCCGACAGACGGTATCCGTCCGTTTCGCTGTATCCGTTTACAGGGCTATACGTACCGTAGAAAACCATATTGTCCGCCGCCGTCGTCAATTCTTCGTACCCGATTTCGCCGCCGTCGTTCGTCAAATAATATTGAGGTCGATTTGCAATTTTTACTTTTTCCCCGACAACCCCATCGTTATACAAATAAAACGCAAGCGTTTCGTTTTCCTCTGCTTGGCAGATAAGCGCCACCGTTTCCGCCTGTTGCGCCGTCACCGATACGATTTCGCCGTTCAAAACATACGTTTCACTAGGATACATTTCGTTAATTCGCAATTCGCCTGTATATTCAATGGTGAACGTATCCCCAGCTACCACTTCGCCGTGTCCTTCGGGCAGCTCAAAAAAGAGTGTGCTGTCGTTGTACAGCATCGTTGCTTGATTTGTTATGGGGCAACCGTAGCCGTACCCCGCGGTAACGGTATAAATGGACGTTTCCGTCCCGCTACTTTCGCTACTGCTTTCGTTTGTATCTTCGCTGCTTTGTATGCTGCTTACTTCACTGCTTTGCTCTGCTGCACTCGACGAGGAAGTTTCTTCGCTCGTTCCGTCATCCTTTCTGCAGGCGGCAAAAGAAAGCGCAAATCCTAAACACAGTAAAAACGTTAAAAATTTTTTCATAGGCTGTTCCTCCTTTTTATTCTTTCATTTTCAACTAAATAATACCATACTACCCCCCCCTTGTCAATACTTTTTGAAAATTTTGTTCGGTTTGTGTAAATTTGGCAAAAGGTAAATATTTTTCCTAACTACTGCGCAAAATTATTGACGAATTAAAAAAAGTATGCTAAAATGATATCTGGACGAAATCGGGAAAACCGAAAACTCGTCCAAAAAAAGCACGAAACAAAATAATTTTTCATATTTGGAGGAATCACTATTATGGCAAACGTAAAAGTTGCAATCAACGGTTTCGGCCGTATCGGCCGTCTTGCTTTCAGACAGATGTTCGACGCAGAAGGTTACGAAGTAGTTGCTATCAACGACCTCACCAGCCCTTCCATGCTTGCACACCTCTTGAAGTACGATACTGCTCAGGGCAGATATAAGTACTGCGACAAAGTAACGGCTGACGACGAAGCAGGTACGATTACCGTTAACGGCAAGACGATTAGAATTTATGCAGAAAAAGACGCTGCAAACTGCCCTTGGGCTGAATACAACGTTGACGTTGTTTTGGAATGCACGGGCTTCTACTGCTCCAAGGCTAAATCCGAAGCACACATCAAGGCAGGCGCTAAGAAAGTTGTTATCTCTGCTCCCGCAGGCAACGACCTTCCTACCATCGTTTACAGCGTAAACGAAAAGACGCTCACGAAGAACGACACGATTATCTCCGCAGCGTCCTGTACGACCAACTGCCTTGCTCCTATGGCAAACACGTTGAACAAGCTTGCAGCAATCAAGAAAGGTTACATGACCACGATTCACGCATACACCGGCGACCAGATGGTTTTGGATGGTCCTCATCGTAAGGGCGACCTTCGCCGTGCACGTGCAGCTGCTGCAAATATCGTTCCCAACTCCACGGGCGCAGCAAAGGCTATCGGTTTGGTTATCCCCGAACTCAACGGCGTTCTTGACGGTTGCGCACAACGCGTTCCCGTTCCCACCGGTTCGCTTACCCAGCTCGTTGCTATCTGCGAAGGCGAAGTTGACGCAGCTACGGTAAACAAGGCTATGGCAGACGCGGCTTCCGCATCCTTCGGTTACACGGAAGAAGAACTCGTATCCTCCGACATTATCGGTATCACCTACGGTTCGTTGTTCGACGCAACGCAGACGAAGTGCATGCCCATGGGCGACGGTACGACGCTTGTTAAGGTCGTTTCCTGGTACGACAACGAAAACTCCTACACCAGCCAGATGGTTAGAACGATTAAGTACTTCGCAGAACTTTAATCTTCAGGAGCTTAGTTCACCGAAAAATTTATCCCGACGGAATCAATTCCGTCGGGATTTTTTTATTTTCAAAACATTTTTATGCCACTTGACAAAACTTGTTTTATATGCTATAGTTACTATAGCCAAACTAACTAAATAAACGCAACTGCAGGTGTGATTTTTCTTTTTACGAGAATTATTATATCTATTTTTTGCCACAATAGTATTAATGAATTTGATAAAATGCAGATTCTATTTGTGCTATTGTGGTTACACCCTTTTGCGTAAAGTTAGTTTGGCGACTATCGGAGTCTGCGTTTTTGTGCGTTGACTTCGGTTGGCGCACTTTTTATTTTTGGAGGGTAAAGTATGCGTTTGAAAAAAATATTTAATTTCTGTTTTCTTTGTTTTTTTGTATTATCAATGTCCTTATTTGTTACTGCTTGCAAAAATAAAGACGAAGAACACACCCACTCTTTTTCTATGTGGGAAACCACTACAGCAGCAACGTGTATCTCCGATGGCGTTCAAAGTAGAACGTGTGATACGTGTGGTTACATCGAAAGGGCTACCATCCCTAAAAACAATAACCATACCCAAAGGACTATTGTCAAAGAAAATAATTACTCGCCTACTTGTATTAGCGGTGGGCGTTATGATAATGTTTTTTATTGCGTAGCATGCAACAAAGAATTGAGCCGAGAAACGATTGAACTTAATAAACTCGGGCACAACTACAACAGCGGTCACATTGTGAGTGCCGCAACTTGCATTTCTCAAGGCACTAAAATATACACTTGTACCAATAATAATTGTGGCTACTCTTATGCTGAAGCTTATTCTATGCCTACATATTCGGCAACTGATTTATATAATTTAGCAATAGAATTTGTTGGTGAAATCGTTGTATATGATAAGAACGGTGTTGAGTTGGGGCTTGGTACAGGATTTGTTATATCTTCGGATGGTCAAATTGTTACCAATTATCACGTTATCGATGGCGCATATTCGGCAAAAATCACAATCAACGAAAAAAACTATTCTGTTACACAAATTTTGGCATACGACGAAAATATTGATTTGGCGGTATTAAAAATCAACGCAACAGGTCTTAGTTATGCAAATATTTGTAAAAACACAGTGCAAACGGGTGAAACCGTTTATGCAATCGGTTCTTCAAGAGGCCTTACAAATACCTATTCTCAAGGAATTATAACCCAGGCAAATAGAGTCGTTGACGACGTTGTACATATCCAACACGATGCCTCTATCACCAATGGAAACTCCGGCGGTCCTTTGTTAAATGTATATGGTGAAGTTATCGGTATAAACACTTGGGGCTTGCTTGATTCTCAAAATCTAAATTTTGCCGTATTCACCAGCGAACTTGATAATTTGGTGTATGGAACACCTATGACTTTTGCTGAATTTTATGAGGCAAATCTTAATGCTTATGAAACTTTGCTTAATTGGGTTTTAGAGAACTATAATGATACCGGTAATAGTTGGATTTCATATGAGTATCAAGCGAGCGGACAACGATTTTCCCTTTATTCGTTAACTTATTACTACAACACTAACCGTTTGTGTCTAGATTTTTATTATGTTTTTAGCAATGGTGATGCCAGATATGTTTCTATAGAACTATCCGAAGATGCAACTTCATCTGAATATTATGCATCATATACTGATGGCGATTACTCATATCAAGAAAATACAACCCAGGGATATATATATCCTTCTTCTTTTACAAGGAATACTTCTATCGGATATTATTCGTCCGAAGGAGATTATTGGACTATCTCTTCACTTTTAGCGACATACCAAGAAGGAATAGTATCTTCTTTAGCTTGGTTTGAAGTATTTCTTGATGCTTGTGAATTTGGATTTACTTTGTCTGATTTTGGATTCACAAGGTTCACCTAAGAATAATGTATAAAAAAAGAACTTGGATTTTCGCGTCCAAGTTCTTTTTTAGCCCTTAAAATTTCCTTGTAATTATTTTCAAAAGCTTTTTAATCTCTTCTTCTGTTTCCGAACATCATCATAACCCACAGGAAAAATCGCATAAAGTAAATCAGCGAAGTCAATAAAGACGCTACGTACGTCATTGCCTCCGCCGACAACATTTCTTTTGCCGCAGGCAATTCCTCTTCCGTCAAAATCCCCTCGGCAACGAGCATCTTTTTCGCTCTGCGGCTGGCGTCGAATTCCACGGGCAACGTCACGAGCAAAAACACGGTCGAAAGCCCGTACAACGCAACCCCCGCCATCGCCAAATAAAACCCGACGTCCGAATTTTGCGTCGTCATCACGAACACGTCCAAAATCAAACCGAGCAACACCAAAGGCAACGCCAATCTGCTGCCGATATTCGTGATAAACACCAGCCCGTTGCGGATTTTGTACGGGATATACCCTTTCTTTTTCTGTACGGCATGCCCAACTTCGTGCGCCGCGACGGCGCAAGCCGCCAAACTGTCGTTTCCGTACACCCCCTCGGACAAATTAATCACTCTTTTCGTCGGATGATAATGGTCGGAGAGCGTACCACGCACTCTGCCTACCTCGATATTGTGGATACCGTTCGCGCGGAGCAACCGTACCGCCGTATCCCGCCCCGTCATGCGTGAACGCGTATAATATCCGTTGTATTTGTTGTACGTACGGTGCAATTTACTGCTCGCGATACCGCTAATCGCCGCGCATACAACCATGCACGCCAAAGAAATAATATAATATTCAAAAAACATAATTCTTCCTCTTGCGGTTTCCCCTTTTTCGGTTTTTCCGCTGTTTATTTATATATAGTATAACCGTTTTTTATGCGTTTTAACCGCCTATCGAATTTCTTTCCACCGTCAAAGGTCAATGGAAAACGGATATAAATCGGATTTGGAAACGCCGCGGTCCTTTGCCGCACGCTTTAACGCCTCTTTTTTGTCTAAGCCCGCCGCCATATAATGCTGAATATGCTCCCGTTCGCTAAGCGCGCAAAGGGGGCTTTCTTTTTCTTCCGCGCCGCCGACAATCAAGACGTATTCCCCGCGCTTTTCCCCCGCCAAGCCCTCGGCAAGGGTAAAGTTTTTCGCCTCTTCGTGGATTTTGCTAATCTCGCGTACCGCGCAGGCAGGACGGTCGCCAAACACCTCGTACATTGCCTTGATATCCTTGTCCACGTCTTGGGGCGCAGAGTGGAACGCCAACGTCAAATCGCTGTCTTTGTACTTTTCAAGGAGCGCCTTTTTTTCGCCCTGTTTTTCCGGCAAAAACCCGATAAACGCGAACCGTCCTGCGGGTAACGCCGATAAAACCAACGCCGCCACAAACGCACAAGCACCGGGGATTAGCGTGTACGGCTCGCCGTTATCACGCAGATATTTGCATACGATATTGCCGGGGTCGGACACGACGGGCGTACCCGCGTCGGACACCACCGCCACCTTTTCTCCGCGGCGGGACGCCGCCAAAATCTTTTCCGCGGCTTCCGTTTCGTTGAATTTATGGCACGCGTACAGCGGTTTTTTGATTTCGTACGCGTTCAAAAGT
>JAZNXZ010000127.1:0-2317 GCA_045594165.1 Candidatus Scatosoma sp. | reverse complement strand
GGAAACCTGCCGATATTTTCGCACGCGAAAAGGAACTCGAAAAGTATGCGCTGACGTTGCCCAGACAAATCCGTGTTTGCCGAGGCTTGCGCGAAGGCGGAATAGATATTGGCGACACAATGGACGAAAACGAGATTGCGGCGGGGATTATTTCTGCGTTGCAGGACGTTAAAAACAGCGGAGATGACACTTTACAGCACGAAATGCAGGGGGACGGTACGCGTTCAACCGAAATTGAGTCCCAAAAAACAGGGGAAGGCGCGGTATATTGCGAAAACCTTTCTTTTGTTTACAATCCCAAATCGCCCTTTGAAACGCACGCTTTGGATAACGTACATTTACAGATTAACGCGGGGGACTTTTTCGGGATAATCGGGCATACGGGTAGCGGGAAATCTACTTTTGTGCAACATTTGAACGCCCTCTTAAAAGTGCCGTCTGCGCAGAAAAAATACAAAGAGAAAAAGCCTAAAAAAGGACAACCCACGCCGCCGAAAACGGTTTTATCGGTCAATGGGTACGACCTTACCGACAAAAAGACGGATTTTCAGGAATTGCGTAGTAAAGTCGGTATGGTTTTTCAATATCCTGAATATCAGCTCTTTGCCGAAACGGTGTTTGAGGACGTGGCGTTTGGCTTGAAAAATTTCAAAAACGATCTCACGCCGGCGGAAATCGAAACCGCCGTCCGCGAGGCGTTGGAAACGGTCGGTTTGGATTATGAAAAGGTGAAAAACCGTTCCCCGTTTGAGCTTTCAGGTGGGCAAAAACGGCGCGTGGCGATTGCAGGCGTCATCGTAACGAAACCGCAAATTTTGGTTTTAGACGAACCTGCCGCAGGGTTAGATCCGTTGGGCAAAGAAGAGATTATGGCTTTGCTCCACAAAATCCACGGCGAGTGGTGCAAGACGGTGATTATCGTTTCGCACGATATGGACGAAATTGCGGAAAATTGTAACCGTGCCGCGATTTTTTCGGAAGGGAAAATCGTGGCGGTGGACACCCCCCAAGGGTTGTTTACGGACGTTGAAAAAATTCTTTCGTTGGGGTTGGACGTACCGTTTACGGCGAAAATTGCCCAAATCTGTCGCCGAAACGGTATCCAAATCGATTGTGATTACACGGTGTCGGATTTTGTACGAAAAACGTTGGATAATCTAAAAAAGATAGGGGACGGTACGCATTTAACGTCGCTCGAAGGAGGGCAGGCGGATGCGTGACGTTGCTTTCGGACAGTACTACCCTGCCAAATCTTTCGTGCATAAACTCGACCCTCGCACCAAGATTTTATTTTTAATCGTTTATATCGTGGCAATCTTTTTGTCGGATACTTTCTACGCACTGGGGGCGTGCGCGGCATTGTTTTTGCTCATCGCAATTTTCTCTCGCGTACCGTTTAAGAGCTTGCTCCGCTCGGTAAAAGCAGTTATATTTTTGCTAGTTTTTATGAGCGTGTTAAATCTGTTGCTGTTTGATGGCGGTAAACCCTTGTACGATTTACCCAAACCTTGGCGTTGGCTGATTATCACGGACAAGGCGATGTATAACGCGGCGTTTTTGGCGGCAAGATTGCTTTTGCTGGTGCTTGGTTCTGCGATTTTGACGCTCACGACCACACCCGTATCCCTTGCAGACGGCATTGAAAGCCTGTTAAAGCCCTTAAGATTAATTCGTTTCCCCGTCCACGAATTGGCGCTGATTATTTCGATTGCGTTGCGTTTTATCCCGATTTTGACGGATGAAACGGGACGTATCATGAACGCGCAAAAGGCGCGCGGCGCGGATTTTGAAAGCGGAAACCTTATCAAGCGAATTAAGGCCTTGTTGCCCATTTTGATACCTTTGCTCATCAGCGCGTTCCGTCGCGCGGACGAGTTGGGCGACGCGATGGACGCCCGTTGTTATTCGGGCAGTAAGGTGCGTACGAAATACAAAAAACTGACCTACGGTTGGCGTGATTTGCTCTCGGCTTTTGTAGGTGCGGCGTTGTTGACGGGCGTGATTTTACTGAAAATCTACACGGTAGCAATTCTATAATATAACGAAGAAAGGACGGAAAGCTTATGCGGTACGTGTTAAAAATTGCATACGACGGAACGGCATACGCAGGCTGGCAGCGCCAAAAGAACGCGCCGTCCGTACAAGAAATGCTGGAAAACGCGGTAAAAGCGGCGCTTGGCGAAGAGGTACGCATCACGGGTAGCGGCAGGACGGACGCAGGGGTGCATGCGGCAGGACAGGTGTGCCATTTTGACAGCGATACTCTCACCGTACCGCCTGAAAAGCTTCCCGATTGCTTAAACCGTCACCTGCCCCC
>JAZNXZ010000126.1:0-12132 GCA_045594165.1 Candidatus Scatosoma sp. | reverse complement strand
GTTCGGCTTGGCAAACATGTTCGAATTCTGCGAACAGGCAAAGCGTATCGCGCCTAAGCTGGAAATTTTGGGTATCGCCGTAACGAAAGCGGACGAGCGGAAAAAGTATTTCAAACAAACGATGGAAACGTTGAAAGAGTTGGAAAATACCCGCCTTTTTGAAAATTACGTGCGCGTGGACAGCGCGGTAGAATGGGCGCAGGACAACAGCAAACCCGTCGTTGCTTACAAGAAAACCAGCCGCAGCGCGGTGGAATATACACAACTTGCAAAGGAGATTATAGAGTATGCCAATCGGTAAAAATGCAATTAAAAGAGTAGAAAACAACGGTTATTCGAAGGTAGCGAGCTCCGCTCCTGACATGGAAAACAGCCACGTAATCACCAATCCTGATTCGCAGGTTGTGGAAAAACTGATTGCGCCCGTAGAAACGGCGGCGGTAGCGGAGGAAATTGCACCCGCAGAGGTAAAACCTGCAAAGAAAGCGTCTGCGAAAAAGAGCGCGGCAAAGAAAGCCTGCGCAAAGAAAGCGGTAAAGGACGGTTTCTTGCGCGTAGAAGTGGGCGCAGATATGCCTTATTATTTGCTTTAAGACGGATAGAAACGACGAACAGGGAACGTACAAACCCTAAATTCGTCGTTTTTTAATAGTAAAAAAGGAAAAGAATTATGAAACAGGTTGAAAAGAAATATCAATGTATTCCCTTTTGGTCTTGGAACGACGAGTTGGACGAAGAGGGTTTAGTAAAACAGATTGAGTGGATGAACGAAAACGGCGTGGGCGGGTTCTTTATGCATGCCCGCGGCGGTTTGAAAACGGAGTACCTCGGCGAAAAATGGTTTAACTGTATCAAGGCTTGCTCGGAAAAAGCGTTGGAGCTTGGCATGGAAGCGTACGCCTACGACGAGAACGGTTGGCCGAGCGGTTTCGTTGGTGGAAAATTATTGGAAAATATTGAAAACCACGATAAATATTTGACGTTTGAAATCGGAGAATACGACGAAAATGCGACGGTTTCGTATGATTTGGTAGGGGACGTACTCAAACGAACGAAAACGCCTTGCGAAAACTGTCTGAACGTATACGAACACTACGCCGCCTCTACGGCAGATATTTTGAACGGCGAAGTGGTCGATCAATTTATTGCGGCGACGCACGAAGAATACAAAAAACGGGACACGTACGAACTCAAAGGTTTCTTCACGGACGAGCCACAATATTACCGTTGGGCGACGCCTTTTACCCGTGTTATGCCCAAATATTTTGCCGATACCTACGGCGAAGATATTTACGACGGCTTGGGCTTACTGTTCGTGGACAAGGAAGGGTATCGTGAATTCCGCTATAAATTCTGGAAAGGCATGCAGGAATTAATGCTGAAAAATTTTGCGGAAAAGATTTATACGTGGTGCGATAACAACGGCTATAAGCTGACGGGGCATTACGTAGAAGAGCAGGTTGTTCATGCGCAGATGTGCGCTTGCGGCGGCATTATGCCGTTCTACGAATTTGAACATATTCCCGGTATGGACTGGTTGGGCAAATGGACGGGCGGTCCACTTGCACCCAAGCAAGTTTCTTCCGTAGCGGCGCAGCTTGGTAAAAAGCAAACGATGACGGAAACCTTTGCTTGTTGCGGTTGGGACGTTTCCCCACAACAGCTGAAAGAGATTGCCGAATTCCAATACGTGGGCGGTATCAATTTGATGTGTCAGCATTTGTTGCCCTACACCGAACACGGGCAAAGAAAACGCGACTATCCTTCGCATTTTTCGGACGTCAACCCTTGGGTAAAGAAGAACTTCAAAGAATTTAACGATTACTTTTCCTACCTTGGCAAGACCCTTGCCGAGAGCGAAGAAATCGTCAACGTGGGGCTTTTCCACCCGTTGCGTAGCAGTTATTTTGTATTCAAGCGTTTCTGTGAACCCCTCTATAAGACGGTAGACGATTTGGACATCAAACTTTTGGAGGCGGTAGACACGCTGACGCAAAAGCAAATTCCTTTCCACCTTTTAGACGAAACGCTGCTTGCAAAATACGGCAGAGTAGAGGGCAAAAAGCTCGTTCTTGGTAACTGCGCGTACGAGTTTATCGTATTTCCGAAACTCTATACCATGGACAAGACCAGCGAAGTTCTTCTCCGTCAGTTTGTAGAGGCGGGCGGCAAGGTATTGTTCTTATACGAAAAACCGACCTATCTTGAGTGGAACGAATATAACTACGATTACGTACAAACGAATACGGATTTGGAAGAAATCATTTCCACGCAACCGTATACGGCAACGCAGAACCCGACCGTACGTACGACGTTGCGTAAGGATAACGAGGGCAGATATTTCCTGTACGCCGTCAACGTTGGCGACGAAACGGAAATTGAATTTACCGTGAAAGGCGCAACTTCGTTTTTATCCTACGATATTTTGAAAGACGAATATAAGACGGTGGCGACGAAACTCCATTTTGACAAGGGGCAGTCCTATTTGCTGTATTTCAGCAACGAAATGCCGACCGTGGAACAACCGCGTACCCCTCTTCGCTTGGGTAAGGAATTTACGGTTGCAAAGAAAGTGGACAATTTCTTCACAATCGATTATATCCGCTATTCGACAGACGGCGTTACGTATAGCGAACCTCTTCATCACATGGGCGTTTTCAACGAGATGTTGCAACGCAGATATCAGGGTAAATTGTATCTGAAATACGAGTTCAACGCAGACACGCCCCCCACGAATTGCCAGTTGCTTGCCGAAGATACCAACACGCTGTGCGTTTGGGTGAACGGGGTAGAGGTGGAAAAAATCGGCTCTACGCCTTTGGAAAATGCGCTTATCGAATATGAGATTTCGCACCTTGTAAAGGCGGGCAAAAACGAGGTCGTGATAGAGATTGACTATTATCAAAGCGAACAGGTGTATTACGCGTTGTTCGGTGAAAACGTAACCGAGAGCTTGAAAAACTGCTTGGCGTACGACACGGATATCGAGGCGATTTTCCTGCGTGGGGACTTCGGCGTGTACGGCGAATTCAAGAAAGGAAAAGAGAAAGCGATTTATATCGGCGACAATTTCCGTATCGGTAAGCAAAAGGAAAGCGTTACCGACTTGTTAGAGGACGGTTATCCGTTCTTTGCGGGGGATATATCCCTCAAACAGACGGTATGCGTAGAGGATACCAACCGCGATTTGGTGATTGATTGGAACTACCATTTGATCGACGTGAGCGTCAACGGCACATACGTCGGCAGAATGATGTTCGGCAACAAGTTGGATATTTCCAAATACCTGCAAAAAGGCGAAAACGAAATCGAACTGGTGGTGACGATCGGCAACCGCAACTTGATGGGACCTTTCCATGCTTTGGAAGAAGAACCCCTGTACGTAGGACCGCATACGTGGGAACGTATGAAATCTTGGAAAGACGGCAAGAGTGATTTGGTGGCGGACGGCTACGCGTTGGTGAAAACAATCAAGTAAATTAATAGAATTAATCGAAAAAACGGCTTGTTTACGTTGTAAACAGGTCGTTTTTTTGTTGCGCGGATATTGACAAAAAACGGTTGGCGTGATATAATATTTAGCATATAATATTTTTTAGGTCGTTACGGAAATGATAGACGTAGAATTGACAAAAAAAATCTTTGCGCGCGACCAATTCGTGAAATTGATTGGCGCGGAGATTTTGGAACTAAGCGAAGAAAAAGCCGTGGTACGCGCTCCGATTACCGAAAGTTGTTTCAATGCAAACGGCAGCGCGCAGGGCGGTATGTTGTATACGCTGGCGGATTTCGCGTTTGCATTACACGCAAACCATATACATCCCATGACGGTAACGCAATGTGGACATATCGATTACGTGCGCGCGGCAAAACCGCCGTACGTGGTGGCAGAGGCGCGTGAAAAGGTGCGCGCGGGACACAATACGGTCAGCGAGGTTATATTGCGTGATGCAACGGACGAAATCGTATGTATTTGCTCGTTTAACGGGTTTGTGAAAGACGTGGACGGGGCTGTACTCGCAGAAAAATTTAGATAAAAACGAAAGGAAAGAGATATGAAGGAATTAATGTTGACAAACAAAGCGATTGCGCGCGGCGCGTACGAGGCGGGGGTAAAGGTGCTTTCCGCTTATCCTGGAACGCCCAGCACGGAAATTGCGGAGAACTTTGTAAAACACGACGGCGTATACGCGGAGTGGGCGCCTAACGAAAAGGTTGCGGTAGAGGTAGCAATCGGCGCGGCAGTTGGCGGCGCAAGGGCGATGGCGTGCATGAAACACGTAGGGTTGAACGTGGCGGCAGACCCGCTGTTCACCGTGGCGTACACGGGGATTAACGGCGGTTTGGTAATCGTCGTTGCCGACGACCCGGGTATGCACTCTTCGCAAAACGAGCAGGACAGCCGTTTCTATGCGCGTAGCGCACACGTGCCTATGTTAGAGCCGTCGGACGCGTCGGAGGCGAAGGAATTTGTGAAACTCGCTTACGAGCTTAGTGAGAAATTCGATACGCCCGTATTGCTGAGAGAAACGACGCGCGTGGCGCACTCCCACGGCATGGTAGAGCTTTGCGAGCGGGAAGAAGTAGGCGTAAAGCCGTACGAAAAATCGGCGGCAAAATACGTTATGATGCCCGCAAATGCCATCAAGCGTCACGTAGTTGTGGAACAGCGGGACAAGGATATTGCCGATTACGCTTGCACGATGGCGTGCAACCGCGCGGAATATACAAACGAAAAGGAAATCGGCGTCGTATGTTCGGGCGTTGTTTACGAATACGTAAAAGAGGCGTTGCCTAATGCAAACGTGTATAAAATCGGTACGGTATACCCCGTACCCGTGGCGGCGATTGCAGACTTTGCGAAAAAGGTAAGCAAACTCTACGTTATTGAAGAATTAGAACCCTTTATCGAAGATACGTTAAAGGCGGCGGGGATTGCTTGCGAGGGCAAGTCGCTCTTCTCGTTGCAAGGGGAAATTTCCGTGCCGAAGATTAAGGCGGCGTTCGGTTTGGCGGCGACGGAAGTCGGCGAGGTGGAAAACGTACCTGCCCGTCCTCCTGTTATGTGCGCAGGCTGTCCGCACCGCGGCGTGTTCTACGTTTTGAATAAGTTAAAACTGACGGTCAACGGCGATATCGGTTGCTATACGCTCGGCGCAGTAGCTCCTCTTTCCGCGGTAGATACTTGCGTTTGTATGGGTGCGTCGGTGGGCATGGCGCACGGCATGAAAAAGGCGACGGACGGCGCAAGCCGTAACGTGGCGGTTATTGGCGATTCGACTTTCTTGCATAGCGGCGTTACAGGGCTTATCAACGCCGTATATAATCAAAGCGGTATCACTTTGCTGATTTTGGATAATTCCACGACGGGTATGACGGGACATCAACAGCATCCTGCAACGGGCAAAAACCTGAAAGGCGAGCCTGCGCCCGTGGTGCTTTTGGACGAGCTTTGCCGTGCGTGTGGGGTAAAGGACCTTGCAATTGTTGACGCGTACGACGTCAAAGCGGTGGAAAAGGCGGTAAAAGCGGCGATTGCCTCGCCAGAGGTCAGCGTGATTATTGCGCAACGTCCTTGCGCTTTGTTGGATAAATCTCCGAAACCGAAGATGAACGTCGTTGATTGTAAAAATTGCGGCGTATGTATGCGTATCGGTTGCCCTGCTATCAGCATGGGCGAAAACGGCGTGGTTATCGACGTTAATCAATGCACGGGTTGCGGTGTTTGTGCGGCGGTATGCCCGTTTCATGCATTGAGAAAGGAGGGCGAATAAGATGATGAACGTATTGATTGCCGGTGTTGGTGGACAGGGCACGTTGCTTGCCAGTCGTGTACTCGGTAAATACGCTATGCTCTCGGGTAAAGATTGTAAATTGAGCGAAATCCACGGCATGAGTCAGCGCGGAGGCAGCGTAGTTACGCACGTCCGTATCGGGGATAAAATTTATTCTCCCGTTATTTGGGAGGGGAGCGCGGACGTGGTTTTGGCGTTTGAAACCTTAGAGGCTGCGCGCGTAAAACATTATTTGAAGAAAGACGGCGTGTTGCTTGTCAACGCGGAAAAGATTTTACCGATGCCCTGTATTACGGGCGCGGCAAAATACCCCGACGGTTTGCAAGAAAAATTGATTTCCGCCCATAACAATACTTGTTTCGTGCCGGCAATGGCTTGGGCAACGGAGGCGGGCAGCGCAAAGGCGACGAATATCGTTATGCTGGGCGCGCTGTGTAAATTGTGCGGCTTGGACAAGCAAATTATGACGGAGGCCGTGGCGGCTTGCGTGCCTGAAAAATTCCGCGCGCTAAATTTGAAAGCCTTTGAATTCGGCTTTGAGAGAGTATAAAAAGAGTATAAAAGATAAAATATACGCCGTAAATTACGGCGGTTGCAGGGGGAAACTGCAACAAAGGAAAAAACGAACATGCAATATTTTCAGAAAGATTTGGAAACGATGAGCCCCGACCAAAAAAAGGTGCTGCAATCGGAACGTCTGGTAAAAATGGTTAAATACGTGTACGAAAATCAAAAACCGTACCGTGCAAAAATGGATGCGATGAAACTCAAACCCAGCGACATCAAATCGATTGACGACATTTACAAACTGCCGTATACCGTAAAGCAGGACCTCCGCGACGCCTATCCGTTTGGTATGATGGCGCGTCCTCGCCGTGATTTGGTGCGTCTGCATGCGTCCAGCGCAACGACGGGGAAATTGACGGTTGCGGGTTATACCATGAACGATATCGACGTGTGGGCGGAGTGTGCGGCTCGTTCGCTCGTGATGGCGGGCGCAGACGAGGACAGTATCGTCCACGTGGCGTACGGTTACGGGCTTTTTACGGGTGGTTTGGGGATGCATTACGGCGCGGAAAAAATGGGCGCTTGCGTCGTGCCTGCGTCAGCGGGTAACACCCAAAAACAAATTCAGCTCATCACCGATTTTGGCGCGGATATTATCTGTTGTACGCCGTCGTATATCATCTATTTGGCGGACGAAATTGAAAAACTTGGCTTAAAGCCTGGCGTGGATATCAAACTGAAAGGCGGTGTATTCGGCGCGGAGGCGTGGTCGGAAGGTATGCGCGAAACAATCGAGAAACGTCTTGGTATTCGTGCGTGTGATATTTACGGGTTGAGCGAAATTGCAGGGCCGGGCGTTGCTTGCGATTGCCAGTTTAAGACGGGTATGCATATTCAAGACGACCATTTCTATCCTGAAATCGTGGACGTGGATACCCTTGAACCGTTGCCGTACGGCGAATCGGGCGAACTCGTATTCACAACGCTTACCAAGGAAGGCATGCCCCTTCTTCGATACAGAACGAGGGATATTGCTAGCCTGAACGTAGACCCTTGTCCTTGCGGCAGAACGACGGTGAAACTCAATAAGATTACGGGCAGAAGCGACGATATGCTGATTATTCGCGGCGTTAACGTATTCCCGTCCCAGATAGAAAGCGTATTGTTGAAGAACGCGGATATTCAGCCGCACTATCATATCAACGTTGACCGTGTGAACAACCTTGATACCATGGAAATCGTGGTGGAACTTTCCCCTAACGTTTCGATTGACGAAGTAGCGCACGTAGAAGAAATTCGCAAAAAGTTGGCGTCCGATATGGCGTCGGCTCTGTCGGTTAGCGCGAAGATTACGTTGGTTTCGCCCGGTACGGTGGAACGTAGCGAGGGAAAGGCTAAGCGTATCACAGATAGGAGGAAATTATGATAAAACAAATCGCAGTATTTTTGGAAAACAAAGCAGGAAAGGCAAGTGCTTGTTGTAAAGTACTCAAAGACGCCAACGTGAATTTGTTGGCATTGTCGATTGCGGACACGCAGGATTTCGGTATTTTGCGTTTGATTACGGAAGACAATGCAAAGGCACTTGCGGCGTTGAAAGGGGCAGGGTATATCTCGTCCGAGGTAGAACTCGTGGGGTTGGAAGTACCCGATAAGGCGGGGGCTTTGTCCGACCTTTTAATTGCGCTTGGCGACGGCGGTGTCAACGTTGAATATATGTATTCGTACGCAGGTGTGGACGGACACGCAAAAATCGCATTTAAGACGGCTGACACTAAAAAGGCGATTGCCGTTTTAGAAAAAGCGGGTGCAAAACTGCTTTAATGTGAAAATTGTATCATAAAACCCGCGGTTTCAAAAACGAAACCGCGGGTTTTTACGTCTTTTACGTTTAAGTTTATACCAAGGCGGGAATAACCAAAGCACCGATAACAACCGCGCCAAGCAAAATACGGTAAATGCCGAATATCTTAAAATCATGCTTTTTCACAAAATTCATTAAGAATTTAATGGCAACCATAGATACGGCAAAGGCTACGACCATACCGATAGCGAGATAGCCGAATTCTGCGGCGGCGATACTGCCTTCGTCCATAAGGAATTTCAAAATTTTGTAGGCGCTTGTGCCAACCATGGTAGGGATTGCAAGGAAGAACGTGAACTCTGCCGCCGTCGTTCGGTTTACGCCCAAGAGCAACGCGCCGATAATGGTGATGCCCGAACGGGACGTACCGGGGATAGCCGCAAGCACCTGAAAACACCCGATAAAAAAGGCGTATCGATAGAACAGCTCTGCAATTTCCGTGATTTTCGCGCTGCGTTTTTCGTTCCATTTCTCTACGAGGATAAAAACGATACCGTAGGCAATGAGCGCGCCTGCGATAATAGCCGTTACGCTTAACGGCGAAAGCTTTTCAAACGCTTTATCGATTACGATAGCAAACACCGCAGGGACGCAGGCAATTAACACTTTCAGCCACATAGACAAAACGTCTTTTTTCCATACAATTTTGCCTTTCAGCTCGTTATTTTCGCCCGTTTCGCTATGTTTTTCCAAGGGGAAAAGCTTTTTCCAAAACAGAACGACGACGGCAAAAATCGCGCCGAGCTGTATCAGATATTCAAACAGTTCGGCAAAACCCGCCGAAACGCCTTTAATCGGGCAAAATCTATCGAAGAGTATGAGATGTCCCGTGCTAGACACGGGTAACCACTCGGTAATGCCTTCGATAATGCCGAAAAGTATAACTTTTAATACGTTGATAAAACTCATAAAAAACCTTTTTCTGTTAATTTATTCCTAACATGAAGAAATTATAGCATAGAAAGACGTTCAAAGTCTACTATTTTCCCAAAAAAAACAAAAAAATGGGGAAAAGTGTACTAAAAATTTTAACGTAAGTGTTGCAATGGTAAAATTTTTGTGATATAATGTAAAGTATAAACGAATAAAATGACGGGGGTACTTTGCGGCAGATTTATCGTTGAGTAAATTGAAGGGGGTACCGAAGATGGCTCAGGGTACTGTGAAATGGTTCAATGCTGAAAAGGGCTATGGGTTTATTGCCGGAGATGAGGGCGGCAACGACGTGTTCGTGCATTTTTCAGCGATTGTAGCCGAAGGGTACAGGAGATTAAAGGAAGGGCAAAAGGTGTCGTATGAAACCGAACCCGATCCTAAAAATCCCGAAAAACTCCGCGCAGTGAACGTGCAAGCGTTGTGATTCGTTGGCTGTATGTTTGGCGCAAATTTTAACCGTGTCGTTTCGTGACACGGTTTTAATTTTTTATAGGCGCTCTACCATTGACAAAACGTTTTGAATATTGTATAATATCGATATCCAAAACAAAAGGAGCGCGCTATGTATCCCAACGAATTTTTTCTGGGTATAGATTTGTATCAACTGTGTTTGGCGGTCGGCATGATTGCGGCGCTTTTTTTGGCGGACGTCATGGCGGTCAAGGCTGGCTTTTCTATCCCCTTGCAAAAACAACTGATTATATCGGGCGTCTTAGCGATTTTGTTTGGAATCGTTGGGGCGGCGCTCTTTCAAAGTTTTTACCATTTTTTGGAAACGGGCGAGTTTACCTTAAAAACAGGGCTGACCTTTTACGGCGGGTTGCTTGTGGGTGCGGGAGTATTTTTGTTGATGTGGTTTGTGGTAACCAAGCCGTTAAAATTAGACGACGAGGCTAAAAAGCAGTTTCCCTGCGTGGCAAATATTGCCGCTGTGTTAATTCCGATGGCGCACGGCTTTGGACGAATCGGCTGTCTGCTGGGCGGTTGCTGCTACGGTAAAACTACGGACGCGTGGTACGGCGTACCCCATTACTTGAACGGTAAGCAGGTAAAAGTCGTGCCCATTCAGCTCTTTGAGGCAATTTTCCTGTTTGTTTTGGCGGGGGTATTGCTTTGGCTGTATTTGCGGGGGGCAAAACGTGGGGAAAGCAGGCGGCAGTTGCCGTTGTTGCCGATTTATATGACAGCGTACGGCGTGTGGCGGTTTGTTATCGAATATTTCCGTGCTGATGAACGAGGGAAAACGGTAATACCTTTTTTAACACCGTCGCAGTTGATTGCGGTATTGCTCGTTATAGGCGGTATTATCTATTTACTCTGTTGGTATTTTCATAGAAAACGTGGTAAAATTACGGAAACGGGCGTAAACACGGACGTTTCAAAATAAAGATAAAGGAGTATTCAAATGACGAAAACGGAAGGGATGCAGGCGTTTAGAGAAGTGTTTGGCGCAGAGCCGACCGATTTGTTTACGGCGGCGGGAAGAATCAACGTAATCGGCGAACATATCGATTATTGCGGCGGAAAAGTGTTTCCGGCGGCACTCAATCTGCGCTGTAACGTGTATGCGCAAAAGACGGGCGGGAAAACGGTTCGTCTTGCTTTTCGTGGCATTGAGGGCATAGTAGAGTTGGACGTGGACAAACTCGATAGCTATAAAGAATTAAAAATCGGGAATTATCAGGCAGGCGTTGCGTATTATCTGCAAGAAACGGGCGTGGAAATCGTCGGTTGCGATTTGTATTACGACTGCACCGTACCGTTCGGTAGCGGGCTTTCGTCGTCGGCGGCAATCGAGGTCGCGACGGCGGTGGCGTTCTGCGAATACGCAGGCGTAGCCTACGATAAGGTACAGCTCGCCTTGATTTCGCAACGCGCGGAAAACAAATACGCGGGCGTTAATTGCGGGATTATGGACCAGTTTGCCTCGGCAATGGGCAAGAAAGACCACGCGGTATTGTTGGACTGTTCCGACCTTTCGTACGAATACGTCCCCCTGCATTTGGGAGAATATTGTTTGGTCGTTGCAAATTGTAATAAACCGCACAACCTTGTTGAGAGCAAGTATAACGTGCGCCGCCAAGAGGTAGAAACCGCCCTGAAAACGTTGCAGACAAAGGCAGACGTAAGCTGTCTTGCAGAACTTACGCCGAAGGCGTTTAACGAGTTAAAATACTTACTTTCGGGTGTAGTTGCAAAGCGCGCGGAACACGTCGTTATGGAGTGCGACCGCGTACATAAGGCGGTGGCCGCGTTGAAAGAGGGCAATTTGGAAGAGCTTGGCAGATTGCTCAATGAAAGCCATTACAGTTTGCGTGATTTGTATGAAGTAACGGGAAAAGAACTGGATGCTTTGACGGCGTTTGCACGGAAAGAGGCTGCTTGTTTAGGTTCGCGTATGATTGGCGCAGGATTTGGCGGCTGTACCATTTCGATTGTCAAAAAGAAAGAAGTGGACGGCTTTATCCGTCGGGTGAGCAAGGCGTATCACGACGCTATCGGGTATAACGCAAGTTTTTACGAAACTTCGATTGAAGACGGTATTACGGTGGAAAAGTTGTAAAAAAAGACGGCGGAACACAAACTCTGTGTTCCGCCAAATTTTTGCGTGAAAATCGTTCAACGCGGTACGTATAGGGGTATTTTACGCGTTTATGCCGTCTGTAATGCTCGTTGCAAGGCGCAAAAGCCGCGCTTTTTCATTTTCCTTCGGAGCGCACGCCGTATGCATAAGCAAAGAAGAAAGTACGGTTGCAATACGCTTAGGCTCGATGCCGAGCGCAAGCAAATCGTTCCCATTTACCGCAAGTTTTTTCAAAGTGAACGGCACGCCTTCTTGACGCATTTTTTGTAATAACGCGCGCCAACGCGTGCAGGTAGGGGCTTCGCGCACGTCGTCTTTGCAGGCGGAAAAATCCGCTTGTTTTAAGAGCAATAAATCTTCTAAAAGGTCATAATTTGTTACAAAGAAACGGCGTAATTTGTTTTCGCTCGTTTTGCCGTCGAGGTCGTACATATGCCATTTAACCA
>JAZNXZ010000125.1:0-7831 GCA_045594165.1 Candidatus Scatosoma sp. | reverse complement strand
TTTGTTATCTCCCGTTGTTATTGTTATTCGCTTTTTATCCAACAGCCGCAGGCATTGCTTAAACGCCGTCGGCAGAGATATTTCCTTTTCAATTTCGTCCAGCGTATACGTATCGAACGGCGCGTAGTCCGTCCGCACCCATACGCATAGCATATCCCATCGAATATGGGTAAAAATATGCGTGAATTTTTGCCGCCCTACTTCCATGAACGCGGTCACACCCCACTCGTCCAGGATATTTTCGGGCGTTTCGCCGTCCGTAATCACTTCGGAGGGGAACTCGTTCATGTCCCGCAAAACACCCTCTTCGCGCCGACGAATACAAAAACCTTGCGGCGTTTCTATAAGGTACACGTAGACCTTTTCGTGCCGTTTCGCCGCCTTTTGGGGAAGAACGGGATATTCCGCCTGCGTGCCGTTTTTATAAGCGCGGCAAAGCCCGTTTAAGGGGCAATGCGTACAATCGGGGTTTTGCGGTTTGCAAACGAGTGCACCTAGCTCGAACAGACTTTGCGTAAAATCGGCGCAAGCTTGCCCGATAGGCGGATAGACCGCCGATAATTTTTCTTCTAAATATTTACGGTATTTCGTATCGGATATCACGGACGGATTTTCCTCTAATCGCGCCGCCACACGGAACACGTTGCCGTCCACCGCCGCCACGGGCAACCCGTAAGCAATCGACGCAATCGCGCCTGCGGTATACGAGCCTATCCCTGGCAAAGCCTTTAATTCTTCCACCGTCGTCGGAAATTCGCCGTCGTATTCACAAACGATTTTCTTCGCCGCCTTTTGCAAATTTCTTGCGCGGCTGTAATAGCCCAACCCTTCCCATAGTTTTAACAGTTTTTCCTCTTCGCAATCGGCAAGGTCTTGCACGGTCGGCAGTTCTGCCATGAACCGCAGATAATATTCCTTTACCGCCTCTACCCGCGTCTGTTGTAGCATAATCTCGGATACCCAAACGCGGTACGGCGTTGGATTTTCACGCCAAGGCAACGTCCGTTTATTTACCCGATACCACGAAAGCAGGGGGGACGGTATGCGTTGAAAGTCAAATTTGTTCTCTTTTTCCATATGTATCTTAGTCCACCGTCGGGTCGGTTTTCGTCAAGGAATTTAAGAAAATCACCGTTTCGGTAATGGACGGTTGCGCAGGATACGTAATGGGCGTCGGTAAGGACAAGCTACCGTTTTCATCTACGTACGTAACGTCTGCTTTGCCCTCTTCACGCAGACTGACGAGGCAGTTTCCCACCCCCACGAACGCGCCGGGATAACCGCTGAAAATACTCTTCATTAAATCCACGCCTGTAATCACGTCTACGTCGCCACGGCGGGTAAACATATCGAAAATATCACGGTATTCTTGCAAATCACCGTTCGAATTGCACCCTTCGATACGTTCCAAACCGTCTAAAATCAAAAAGAGGCGGGGATACCCTTTGCCTTTTTCGCGCTGTTCTAACAATTCCTTTATCGTATGCTTTGCCTGCGCCAAATCGGTTTTCGTGAAAATATACGGCACGGTAACGTCCATACCGTTGACGCGCAACAATTCCCCGTATTCCGTCTTGGGCGAAATCACCAAAAAACAAACTTCTTCACGCGTATACAAACGGGAAATCGCCAAAAGCATGCGCCGAATAAACTCCACGCGGTTGCCGCCCGTTACGCAAGTATGCCGCACGGTAAAAGGACGTTCGCGCTGCTGCGACAGCACGACGTTTCCCACCACGTCTTTGCCAAGGGGCAAGCCCTTGCGAAGTTCTTGCAATTTTTCGTCATCCGCGGACAATTCCGCCAACGACGCAACGTATTCTTGCATGTTCATGTTTTACGTTCCTTTCCCGTTTGGTCGAGTTCTTTTTTACCTTTTTAGTGTAGCATATCCGCGAAAAAAAGTCAAGTGTTCCGTAAAAAAATACGCGTCCGACTTATCGTCAGACACGCATTTCTTATCGGATATCATACACCGATTTTATTTTCAGGTCGGTTGCTTGCCCCGAAAGTATTTTTACCTTCTTTTGTCCCCGTTCCATATCGAAGAAATTATCGGACAACACCAAATCGTCGTTAAAATTGCTGATATACACGTATTTAGCAAATGCATCGGCTTTTATTATCAGCTCGTCCCCACGCACCTCCACCGTCAATTTCGGGTTAAGGAAGTGATAATGTTTGGGTTTGGTAAACAACACCGTACCTTGCGAAACGACTTCGCCGTTTACGGTAAACGAAAAGGACAAATGATTGTTTTTGACGTCCGTCTTGCAGAAATCAATTTCGTCCAAGCTTGCATACGACAACGCTTTTACGGACAGTTTTTCTTTTCCGCTTTGCAACGGCGTACCGTCGTTGGCGTACAAAGTCCACGCAACTACCCCGTCCACGTCCGACATAGTATCATTGTTGACGAAGATTTTTGCCTTAGTTTCGTACCCGTAATACCGTTCGTCCGTGATATCCTTTCGCGTGGAATATTCGCCCGTTTCCTCGCAAGAAATATGTATCGGCTCAAAAAACCGCCTTGCCTCGTAATGCAACGCCTTATACCGACCGTTGCCGTCGATACTCGACCAACTTGCAACCGGCCAGCAATCGTTGAGCTGCCAATACAGCGCGCCCATACATCTGCCCCTGTTTCTGCGCAAATGCTCTACGCCGTATTTGATAGCTTCCGCCTGCAACAGCTGCGACGCGTACACCAAATTTTCAAAATCGGTCGGATAGAGATAGGTTTGCGAAAGATAATTGAGTATCTTGCCGTTTGCCGACGCGTTTCTTTGGTGCAACTCCATCACTTCGCTAAACGGATTTCTGTCCTCAGGCAGCGTAAATTCTTCAATCGTTTTTAGGGACGGGAAAGATTGAAAACCGAATTCGCTCAAAAATCTGAAATAATGGTTTCGGTATTCGCTAAAGGGCATATTGCCGTGCCAAACCATCCAATAATGGCAATCTCCCACGTTTTCATCCGTGGGATTGACCAAACCGCCGTGCGAAGAGGGAGAAGAGGGTACAAACGAGATTTCAGGGCATTCCGCCGCTATGATTTCGGGAATAATCCCCTCGAAAAGTTCTAAATATCCCTCTTTTTCTCCAGGTTGCAGCCAAGTGCATTGAGATATCTGTTCTTCAATTTCGTTGTTGCCAGAAATCACTCCGATACACGCATGGTGACGGAACCGCTTTACATTTTCGCGGATTTCTTCCCTTACGTTGTCGTAAAATTCTTCCGTTCTCGGCGTTGCCGTACAAGCAAACATTAGGTCGATAAATACGATAATGCCCAGCTCGTCGCACAGTTCAAAGAAATAATCGTGCGGATAAAAACCGCCGCCCCAAACGCGAATCGAGTTAAAATTAGCAAAGATACAATCTTCCAACAATTTCTTCGTTCTATCGCGGCTGAGCCTGCTTAAAATATTGTCTTCGGGGATATAGTCCGCACCCATCGCAAAGATTTTTACGCCGTTTACCTTATAGCAAAACTCTTCGCCCCACTCGTCCTTTTCTCTGCTGACGGTGAGCGTGCGCAAACCGATTTTTTTCTCGCTGGAATCCACGGCTTTGCCGCCCAATAAACACTCGGCAACCATACGGTAAAGGGGTTGCTTGCCGTATCCGTTCGGCCACCAAAGCTGCGGATTTTCTATCTCCGTTTCCTCCCCGTTTTGTAATAATGTTTCCCTGCCGTCGGGGGCAATTATTTTCAGCGCTGTTTCCGCAGGAATGCTCGTATCCGCTTTTACGGTAACGAATACCTTTCCGCTTTCGTGCCGTTGCAAAATCCGCACGTCCGTGATACGGGGAAGACTTCCGTCGATGAGATAGATATCTTTCCAAATCCCTGCGTCGGGGAGCATAGGTCCCCAATCCCAACCGCTCATATAGAACGCTTTACGCACGTACGCAAACCCGACCATCGTTGCGCTCGTGCCGCTGGTGATGATTTGCTCCTTACTCTTTGCCTTTATATAGGCGTCGTACGGAGGGAAAACCGCCTTGATAACGTTTTTTCCTTCCGTCAAATACTGCGTAACGTCAAAATAGTACGTGCGGTGCATGTTTTCCGTATGCGCCACAAAATTCCCGTTGATATACAGGTCGCAAAGGGTGTCGATCCCCTCGCAAACAAGCAAAATTTTGCTCGATTTCTTTTGATATTCGAATTCTTTCGTAAAGACGAATTCTTCGTCCATGATCGCCAAAGCTTTTCTTGCGTTATCCCGATAAAAGGGGTCTTCCATCAAGCCGTTAAAAAGCAATGCCGAATACACCGAACCGGGTACGTCCCCTACCGTATCGTAGGTATTGCTTGTAATTTTCCATTTCCCATTCAATAAAAATTTGTTCATAGCAAAATCCTCTTTTTATTAGGCGATATCACAACAAGCGGTTGATTAGCGTTAGCAATCTGCCGTTAGAAAACGCAAGCAAGACCAGCAGAATGCAAGGGCGCGTACTCTCTGTGGTACGAAACCGCGCGTTATGCGCCGTATTGCGCCGCGTTTTATAGGCAGAAATCAACCGAAGATTGGGGACAGAGCCTTTTATTAAAATCCTTCCAGTTCGTCCAAGGAAAGCTCGAACGACGAAATAAAATGCTGAAAGAAATATTCCACTTCGGGCATGTTGCGGCTGTGCAAATCTTCTTCAATGCTCTTTTTCGCCTTGATAAATTCGGTGTTGCCGCTGCGGAGCTCTTCCGCACATTTGATATACGCCGCCAAACGGTCCGCCGCTTTGACAAGGCGGTATTCGATGCTGCTTTCGTCCGCTAAAACGAAAGGTGCGATACCCTTTTGCATTTCTTCGGGCAACATCGCCGCCATCTTTTCACACGCGCTCTTTTCCAACTCTTTATACGCGCCGTGGATGTTTTTATTGTAATATTTGATCGGCGTGGGCAAATCCCCCGTCAAAACCTCGCTGGTCTCATGGTATATAGCATACAGCACCGTCTTTAATACGTCCGCTCTGCCGCCGAACACGTCGTTATGGATCGTGACGAGCGCATGGGACAACAGCGCAACCGATTGCGAATGTTCCATGATATTTTCTTCGCGGGTAGAACGCATCAATTGCCAGCGTTTGATGTATTTCATTCTGTCCATGTACGCATAAAAATCGTGGCGCATATTTTTTCTCCTTTTTTTGCACAAAGGCTTGACTTTTGCTTTTTTGTGGTCTATAATGAAATTACTAAAATTAATTATCCGTCGTGGGTGCCTATTTAAGGCTGAGATTATACCATTTGAATCGGCAAGGTAATACTTGAGCGAGAGATTGATAACCGTTTTTCTTCCCCGAAAAGCCGTGTCAGCGCATTATTTGCGACACGTATTGGGGGTAATGAAGAAAATTGCACGCCCGACGTTTTGCGTTATTTGCAAAAATCAGGGCGTTTTTCTTTTCCCGAAAAGCGCGTACGGCGGAAAAAGGAGGTTTTTATGTATCTTTATTCCCTTCTCGCCGTCAGCGAGAAAACCACGGAAACCGTAAAGTGGATTTCCATAATCGCCGTTATCGTGCTGCTGGGTGTTATCGCCTTAATCGGCTTTGCCCGT
The DNA here is from genome assembly GCA_045594165.1 of Candidatus Scatosoma sp. Lineage (GTDB taxonomy): Bacteria > Bacillota > Clostridia > Christensenellales > Borkfalkiaceae > Scatosoma. The sequence continues at coordinate 2,258 of JAZNXZ010000125.1, read as the reverse complement.
AAAAAGACGTTCGACGCAAAACAAGTCGCCTTTGCCGGCGTTTGCGTGGCTATGTCCTTTACCCTTGCCGTTTTGAAGGTCAGCCCTGTACAGTACGGCGGTTCGATCACCCTTGCGTCTTTCGTCCCTATTTTAATCTACGCGTACGTATTCGGGTTGGCGGACGGATTGCTCGTCGGGCTGATACACGGTCTATTGAACTTTATCGAGGATCCGTATATCCTTACCCCTGCGACTTTCCTTTTCGATTACCTGCTCGCCTTCGCCAGCGTCGGCGTCATGGGCTTGTTCGGTAAGATGAAACGCAAAGAACGCGGTTGCCTGCCCCTTGTTTTGGGCTGTATCGCCGTATTTACTCTGCGTTTTATTTCCCATCTTTGCTCCGGCGCAATCTTCTTTATGCAGGACGCCGTTTGGGTGGATTTCCCCGCATGGGCAACCTCGAACGCGTTCGTGTACTCGTTTATCTATCAATGTGTTTACGTACCGGCAGACGCGCTGATTGCCACCGCAGTCATTATCGCGCTTTGCAAAACGGGCGTTTTGGATACGCTTTCTAAAATGATGCGACCCAAAAACAACGCTCAATAAACGGCGATTTCGTCAAAGACCGCTTTGTTGACGATCAGTTTTTTATCGTCCAAATCGACCTTAACAATAACGCCTTTTACGGCAGGGAAGAGGATACTTTTCCCTGCTTTTTCTATGGTATAAACGTCGGAGGAAAGGTTGCGCACGTCCGTAACGACGCCAAGCTCTTCCCCCTCTTCCGTCACGCAGGTCAGCCCTAAAATATCGACGATATAATATCTGCCCTCTTCCAAAGCAGGCGCGTCTTCACGCTCCCCCTCCAACTTTTTACCGCGGAACAATTCCGCCGCATTTCTATCGGGAATACCGCGCAAACCTACGTACGCCGCCCCGTCCGTTCCAACGCGGAAAGACAGGATTTTATAGGGCTTGTCGTCGATATATACCGTGCCGAACGCCTTGACGTCCTCGGGGAAATCGGTAAACGTCTTTATCTTTAATTCGCCGCGGATACCCTGCGGTTTTAATACTTCGCCTATAATCAGACGGTCCATGTTTCACTCCTTGAAAATGCCAAAAAAAAGGCTTGTGAAAAAGCCTTTTTTATCGTTCTTGATACGTCTACCTGCAATTTGTAAACGGCGGAGAAGGGTTGCAGATTCGCACAAAACACGGGTTTTGTCCGACGGGAGCGTACTGCGTGGTACGTGACCTAGGACAAGTTCCGTTTTTGTGATGAAGGTGCGCCCTTATACGTCGTTTACTCTGCGTCGACGGCGTCGCCGCCGCGCTCGCGAATTTCGATAACGTATCTCTTACTGCTTGCAGGGGTTGCCGAACGAACGATCGTACGCATTGCTTTCGCAATCTTGCCCTGCTTACCGATCACCTTGCCCATATCCGAGGGAGAAAGCACAACCGTAACCTCGATAACGCGATCTTTTTCGTTAACGATATATTCTACGTTTTCCTTGTCTTCCGCGAACTGGCCAACGATGTATTTGATTAAATCAAGCATAGTTTGCCTCCTATTTTGGTTGACGAGCTTGCCGATTATTTATTCGACTTTTTACCTTTCGTCTTGGAAGGGCTAAGCTTTTCGCTCTTTTCTACAACGCCTGCCTTTACAAGCAAGTTCTTAACCGTTTCGGTGGGCTGAACGCCTTTTGCAAGCCAATCTTTTGCAAGATCTGCCTTTACGTCCAATTCAACGGGATCGCAGGTAGGTCTGTAATGACCAACGCAATCGATGTATTCGCCCGTTGCAGCCTTTCTGCTGTCAACAACTACGATACGGTAGATAGGGTTCTTCTTGTCGCCCATTCTCAAAAGTCTCATTTTTACCATGATTAATACCTCCAAAGTATCTTAAAATTTTTTTGTCTTTTTTATTTCAATCGGCGTTTTTCGCCGTTTGTTTTTCTTTTGTTTAGAAAGGAAGTTTGAACTTTCCTTTGCCGCCCTTGAGCTGTTTCATCAGCATTTTCGTCTGGTCGAACTGTTTAAGGAGCTGATTGATTTCTTGCACGCTCGTACCCGAACCCGCCGCAATACGGCGCTTTCTCTTGCTGTCGATAATCGCAGGGTTGTCGCGCTCTTGTTTCGTCATGGAAAGGATGATTGCTTTCGTTCTTTCCATTTTCTTTTCGTCAACGTCCTTTTCATTGACCTTCAATTTGCCGCTGCCAGGGAGCATCGAGAGCATTGCTTGCGCGCCTCCCATCTTT
>JAZNXZ010000124.1:0-5129 GCA_045594165.1 Candidatus Scatosoma sp. | reverse complement strand
ATCAACGCAAGGTCGCGTTTTACCGCAGGGAATTTCGGCAAGTTTTTATAGCGCACACCGTCGTCCAATTTGTCTGCAATCGCCGCAATATCCAACTCGCCAAGGTATACTTTTTTGTCCAAACCGAGCGAAAGGGCGATAGACGGGTCGAGTTCACCAAAGCAACCAACCGTTTCGCCGTCCAACAGCACGGATGCGGAAACGCCAGGGTGCAGGTACGTCTTTTCCGCTCTTTCATACGTAAACGCAAGGTGGAACACCTCTGCAATTCGTTCGATTGCGCCTTTCATATCAAAGAAATCGTTTTTACCGCCCCAGATGCCCAAAACGATATGTTTGCGTTCTTCGGGCTGTTCGCTTGCCGCCGTATCACGAGGCACGTAGACGTTGGCAACTTCAAACTCTCTGCCCTCGTCGTTGCCGCGACGGATATTCCGCACGGCGTTGCCGAGCATAGACGGAGCAAGGAAAGTACGCATAATCGACAACTCTTCGCTAATCGGATTGAGGATACGCACGGCGTTTCTTTCCGCAGCGTCCGCGCCAAGTTTCATCAAGTCTAAATCTTTGGGCGAATAGAAAGAATAGTTATACGCCTCGTAAAACCCTTGCGTGCGCAAAACGTTTTTCAGGTGCAATTCCTTTTTCTGTTCGTCGGTAAGCCCGCCGCCTGTTACGCTCGCCTTTTCCAAGAACGTCGCCTGAATATGGTCGTAACCGTACATACGGATAATTTCTTCTGCAAGGTCGGGATAACCGTCCACGTCGTCGCGATACCCAGGAATCGTTACCGTCAACGTATCGCCGTCAATCACGGGCGCAAAGTTCAATCTCGTCAAAATAGACACGATTTCTTCGTTAGGCACTTTAATCCCAAGCAAAGCGTTTATTTTCGATATGCTTGCCGTCATTTTGCGGGGTTCAAGTGAAACCGCGCATACGTCTTCGCGCATTTCCGTTACCACGCCGCAACCCAATTCTTCAATCAAATGCAAAGCTCTGTCCATGCCGAGCGCGTTGGTGTACGCGTCCACACCCTTTTCAAAACGGGAGGAAGAATCGGACGATTGACCGAGCGCACGGGAGGTTTTTCTGACGTTATCACGCGCAAATTTCGCCGATTCAAAGAACACGTTTTTGGTCGTATCTTTGATTTCGCTGTTCAATCCGCCCATAATCCCTGCCAAGGCTACGGGCTTTTTGCCGTCGCAAATCACCAAATTGTCCATAGTCAACGAAAACTCCTTTTCGTCGAGCGTCACGATTTTTTCGCCGTTCGTTGCGCGGCGAACGATAATCTTTCTGTCCCCGATATCGTCTGCGTCGAACGCGTGCATGGGTTGCCCCATTTCCAAGAGTACAAAGTTCGTGATATCGACAATGGGCGAAATCGAGCGGATACCCGACAACGCCACACGCTTGCGCATCCAAGCAGGCGAAACGCCGCCGCTAACGTTTTCTACGTAATGTCCTACGTAGCGGGGGCAAAGGTCGGGCGCAGCCACCTCTACCGTAACGGGCGCAGCGTTCGTCCTATGCGCCACGTACGAAAAATCGGGCGCTTTGAACGGCTTGTTCAATACCGCAGCCACTTCGCGCGCGATACCCAAAATACATTGACAATCGGGACGGTTTGCCGTGATAGAAATATCAAAAATCCAATCGTCTAACCCAACGATTTTCTTAATATCTTCGCCCACGGGTGCGTCCTTTGCAAGGTCGAGCAACCCGTTGACTTCCGCGCCGGGATAAAAATCGTCGTTGATACCAAGCTCTTCGCCCGAGCAAAGCATACCAAACGATTCCACGCCGCGCAATTTCCCTTTCTTAATCTTTTTAATTCCGTCGGGGTTCTTTTCCAGCATAGCGGGATTGCTTTCCACCACCGTCGAATTATCGAGCGCGCAGGGCGTTTTCATGCCCACGTATACGTTGGGCGCGCCTGTAACGATTTGCAAATCTCTACCGTATTCTTCCCCGCAATCCACCACGCAAATTTGCATATGGTCGCTGTCGGGGTGCGGGGTGAGCGCCTTGACTTCGCCTACTACGACGCGGTTGATTTTTTCGCCAAGATAGGAAAGTTCTTCTACCTCAAAACCGCACGAAAAAAGCTTTTCCGCAAGCTCTTGCGCGGTAACGTCTATATCTACGTAATCTTTTAACCAACTGAAAGGTGCTTTCATTTTTTATTTTTCTCCTTATTTTTCGCCGCTCCGTCCATATCGTAAAACGGAGCCAGATGCAAGCAAGACGAGAAAGGTGCGGCTTTTCCGAGGGCGCGTACCATGATGTACGTAACCGAAGAAAAACGCAAACCTGACGACGTATTGCGTAGCTGATTCTCCGTTTTAATCCTCGAATTGTTCCAAGAAACGGGTGTCGTTTTCAAACAACGTCTTAATGTTATTGATGCCGTATTTTAACATGGCAATACGCTCGATACCCATACCGAACGCAAAGCCCGTGTATTCGTCGGGATTCATGCCGCAGTTTTCCAAAACGTGGCGGTTGACCATACCCGCGCCAAGCACTTCAATCCAACCCGTCCCCTTGCAAAGACGACAACCCTTGCCGCTGCACTCCGAACAGCTTAAATCGACCTCAACGCTCGGTTCTGTAAACGGGAAATAGGACGGGCGCAAACGCACTTTCGTCGACGACGTAAACATTTTACGCGCAAACTCGGCAAGCATGCCTTGCAAATCGCAAAGGGTAATGCCCTTGTCTACGACCAAGCCCTCCATTTGGTGGAACATAGGCGAGTGCGTCGCGTCGTCGTCCGAACGGAAAACTCTGCCCGGGGACAAAATCTTAATCGGGGGCGCGTCCTTTTCCATAACGCGGATTTGCCCTGCCGACGTCTGCGTACGAAGGAGCAAGTTTTCCGCCAGATAAAACGTATCCTGCATATCGCGCGCAGGGTGGTCCTTAGGGGTGTTGAGTGCCGTGAAATTATAATAATCGGTTTCAATTTCCGGACCTTCAAACACTTTGAAACCCATGCCCGCAAAAATATCAATCAATTCGTTTTTAACCAAAGTAATCGGGTGCAAAGCCCCTGCTTTGTACGCTTTGCCCGGCATGGTGATATCGATACGCTCTTCTGCGTATTTCTTTTCCATCTCCATCTGCCGAACGACCGCCGCGCGCGCCTCGAATTTTTCTTCCATGTCTTGCTTAAATTCGTTGACGATTTTACCAAACGTCGGTCTGTCTTCTTTGGCAAGGTCTTTCATGCCGCTCATAATCCCTTTCAGTTCCGTTTGAAACTTCACTTTCAGTTCGTAAAGAGCCCTGCCCGTTTCCGTTTGCGCCATCGCCGCGGTAATGTCCGCGCGCAACGCCTCGATTTTTTCTTTCATAATTATCCTCCGATATTTTTTACAATTTCAATTTGCAGGGGCATTCACAAAAAAAACGCCCCGCGCGCCTTTCGACGCGCAGGGCGAACAAGTCCGCTGTACCACCTGCTTTTACGTGCGTATATCCACGCACGCCTTCATTTTGCGCCCTAACGCCGCGCATACGTTTCTCCCTACCCCCGTGATTGCACAGGCTCAAAAGAACAGCTCCAAAGTGAAAGGGAATTGCTTTCCTACCTGCGCACCTTTCAGCCTACGGACGCGCTCTCTGTCAGGTCGGCTCTGTAAAACAAAACCCACTTTTTCATCGCCTTTATATCATCTTTTCTTTATTATAGCTTTTTTCGCAGAAAAAGTCAACTTAATTTTCTGCGTTTTTCTTCAAAAGGTCACGGATTTCTTCCAACAATCTGGTGTTTGCCGTTGCTTTTTCTTCCGCAATACGCGCCTCTTCTGCAGCTTTTGCCGCTGCCTCAGCCGCCGCCGCTGCCTCAGCTGCCGCTTTTGCTTCCGTTTCTTCCATAATGCGCTGCGCATAAATCGCCCTTGCCGTTTCCATAGAAACGTGTTGTTCTTTCGCAATCTTCTTAATTTCTTTTCTTTCCTTTTTCGCAAGTTTAGCGTTAGAAAGCGCGCCTTCACGGTTTTCGTTGAATTTATTCATTGCACGAACAATCATAAACAGTACGAGCGCAACGATAAGGAAATTGATAATCGCACTAATAACCGCACCCCAATCGATATAAATCGATTTCTGCATATCAATCACACCTTCTGTGTAAACTTTTTCAAGCCACGTAACTGCGCTTTCCAAACCTTTACCTGGAAATATCAAGCTCATAACTTTATTGATAATAGGTTTTAAGATATTGTTGCTAAGTGCCGTTACAATCGCCGTGAATGCACTACCAACGATAACGCCGACAGCCATGTCCAGCACGTTGCCACGTGTGATGAATTTCTTAAATTCACCAAAAAATCTTCTAATTGCACCAGGTTTCTTTTCCATCGTCGAATTACCTCTTTTGCTTAAAATTTTTTATTGCGTTTATTATTATACTCCTCTCTTTATATTTTGTCAACAAAAAACGAGCCGAAAGCATGTTTTTCCTTGCTTTCAGCCCGCTTTATTTTTACTATATTGCAATTTATTGCAAAAGTGCGCAATTTTTAGCAGATTTTTTCATCAATTTTTCCATATTTTGCATATCTTCGGTCACTTCGTTAACAAGCGCGGAAAGTTCGTGTTTCGTTTCCTGACATTTCGCCAAAGCAAGGCGCGCGCTATATTCGCGAAGTAGCGTTTTCTCTAAATAGTAAACGTCCTTCAAACTATCCGTTTCATTGAGAGTTATCTCCCGCTTTTCCAGTTTCATTTTTGCGTATTACCCCCGTTTGTTTTCGATACGTCCTGCCCCTTTTCCACCTTTTTTGCTTTACCGAACGCCAACTGTTCCAACCGTTCCTTTCGCGCGGTATGCCGCGCGGATAATTCTTCCATTTGTCTTGCCAGCACTTGCTCGGTCAAAAGGCGAGAATAGATTTTCGTTTTCTTTTCCGCCAAATCTTCAATCTCGGCAAGCGTTTTGATAAGCTCCGTTTCCCGCGGCGTTTTTTCTTTCATGTCTTCCATAAAAACACCCCCTCAAAGGGCAGTTTTTGCACTTTTCGGGGGTTTTATACGTTATTTATTTTTTCCGTAATCGCAATACGGCTTCAAGGTACAACCGCCGCAATTCGGTTTTTGCGAATGGCACACCTTCC
>JAZNXZ010000123.1:0-16199 GCA_045594165.1 Candidatus Scatosoma sp. | reverse complement strand
TTACCGATAGAACCCGTAACGTCGTACGTCGTGGGGAATTTCTTCATCATCTTCGCGTAGATTTCGTCTGCCTTTTCGGACAAATTCTTCTGCAAAGGCAACACCGCGCACTTGTAAGGAGCAAGGAAAGGATGCAATCTCAAAACGGTACGAACGTCGTTCTTTTCTGCGTCAACCACTTCTTCGTCGTACGCATCCGTCAAGAACGCCAAAACGACACGGTCCGCACCCAGCGAGGGCTCTACAACGTAGGGCACGTATCTTTCGTTCGTTACAGGGTCAAGGTAGGTGATGGGCTTACCGCATTCTTTTGCGTGCTGGCTCAAATCGTAATCCGTTCTGTCTGCAACGCCCCAAAGTTCGCCCCAACCGAACGCGAAATTGTATTCGAAGTCCGTCGTCGCTTTCGAATAGAAACAAAGCTCTTCGGGGGAGTGGTCTCTAAGATGCAAGTTTTCCGCTTTCATACCCAAGGACAACAGCCAATCGCGGCAGTAGTCTTTCCAGTACGCAAACCATTCCAAATCCGTGCCGGGTTTGCAGAAGAATTCGAGTTCCATCTGCTCGAACTCACGGGTACGGAACGTAAAGTTACCGGGTGTGATTTCGTTACGGAAGGATTTACCGATCTGTGCGATACCGAAAGGCACGCGCATACGGGTAGAACGTTGTACGTTTTCAAAGTTTACGAAGATACCTTGCGCCGTTTCGGGACGAAGATATACCGTGTTCGCGCTATCTTCCGTAACCCCTTGGAAAGTCTTAAACATCAAGTTGAATTTACGGATAGAGGTAAAATCGGAATTGCCGCAAACGGGACACACGATTTTGTGTTCGTTGATAAACGCTTCGAGGGCGTCGTTATCCATTGCCGCAACTTCGATTGCCAAACCCTTTTTCTCTGCGTAGTTCTCTACGAGATGGTCGGCGCGATGACGTGCTTTACAGCTCTTGCAGTCCATCAAGGGGTCGGAGAAACCGCCCAAATGCCCCGACGCCTGCCAGGTGCGCGTATTCATCAAAATAGCGCAGTCTACACCCGTATTGTAGGGATTTTCCTGCACGAATTTCTTCCACCAAGCTTTCTTGACGTTGTTTTTCAGTTCCACGCCCAAAGGACCGTAGTCCCACGTGTTTGCAAGACCGCCGTAAATTTCGCTGCCGGGGAAGATAAAGCCTCTGTTTTTGCAAAGGGAAACGAGTTTTTCCATCGTTACCGCTCTCTTTTCTGCCATAGCCGTATAACCTCTTCAAAAAAATTAGTATGGTATCATTATACAATGTTCTGTCCGTCAAGTCAAATGTTTTTTGACGATTTGTCGGGGGCGCGATGGGTATTTTTACAAAAAACTCCGAAAAAAATGCAAAAAAGAGTGGACGAACTATTTCATTTTTTTGAAATATGTGGTATAATGGTAGAATAAAAATTACGGACAGACGAAAAACCTGTCCTTCTACGAAGGAGAACGTTATGCTTTCGGATATCGAAATTGCAGAATCTGCGCAACTCATTGACATACGCGAAGTGGCAAAAAAACTCAATCTCACCGAGAACGAGTTGGAACTTTACGGCAAATATAAGGCAAAGATTTCCCTGCCCAAAGGCGCGGAAAGAAAGGCAAAGCTGATTTTGGTAACGGCAATCAATCCCACCGCCTCGGGCGAGGGAAAAACCACCGTTTCTATCGGGCTTGCAGACGGTTTATCGAAAATCGGCAAGCGCGCTTGTCTTGCCTTGCGTGAGCCTTCGCTCGGTCCCGTATTCGGAATTAAAGGCGGCGCGGCGGGCGGCGGCTATGCCCAAGTTGTGCCTATGGCGGATATCAATTTGCATTTCACGGGGGATTTGCACGCGATTACGGCGGCGAATAACCTGCTTTGCGCGTTGATGGACAACCATATTTTCCGTGGGAACGAACTGAAAATCGACACCGATAATATTTATTTCCACCGTTGTATGGACATGAACGAACGTCAGCTCATCAATGTCACGATTGGCGGCAAAGGGCGCGGCGTGGAAAGAGAGGACCATTTCGATATTACGGCAGCCAGCGAAATTATGGCGGTGTTGTGTCTTGCTACCGATATCGACGATTTGAAAAAACGTCTGGGCAATATTATCGTCGGCTTGAATACGGACGGCGATTACGTGCGCGCAAAAGATATTCCCGGGGCGGTCGGCTCTATGGCGGTGCTGTTAAAAGAGGCAATGAAACCGAATTTGGTGCAGACCTTAGAACATACCCCTGCCATTATCCACGGCGGACCGTTTGCGAATATCGCGCACGGCTGTAACAGCGTGCAGGCGACGTATGCGGCAATGAGCCTTGCAGAATATGCGGTTACCGAGGCGGGCTTTGGCGCAGACCTCGGCGCGGAAAAATTTTTGGATACCAAGTGCCGTGCGGCGGGGATTGAGCCGAACTGCGTCGTTATCGTGGCAACGGTAAAAGCGTTGAAATTGCACGGCGGCGCAGACAAAGCGACGCTCTCCGAAGAGAATTTGGACGCTTTGGAAAAAGGTATGCCCAACCTCTTAAAACATATCGAAAATATTAAAAACGTATACAAAAAACCCGTGGTCGTAGCCATGAACCGTTTCTTCACCGATACGCAGGCGGAAACCGATTTCGTTATTGATACGGTGAAAAAGGCAGGCTCGGTGGCGGTGTTTACCGACGTGTTCCTGAAAGGAGGCGAGGGCGGTAAGGAACTTGCGGAAGAGGTCGTAAAGGCTTGCGAAATCCCCTCGAAAATGGAATATCCGTACGCTTTGGATGAGGGTGTATGCGAAAAGATTGAAAATATCGCCAAGAAAATTTACGGCGCAGACGGCGTAGATTTTTCGGAAGAGGCGCTTGCGAAAATTAAGACGATTGAAGAAAAGGGCTGCGGAAATCTGCCTGTCATTATTGCAAAAACGCAATATTCGCTGTCGGACAACGCCGAACTGTTGGGGCGTCCCAGCGGATTTAGAGTAACGGTACGCGATATCGTTTTGAAGGGCGGCGCGGGCTTTATCGTGGCAATCGCAGGCAAAATTATGCTGATGCCTGGTCTTGGCGCGCATCCCGCTGCGGAAAAGATTGACCTGCTTTCCGACGGCACAATCGTTGGATTGTCTTAAAAAATATTGAATAAGGTACGATTATGAAACCGATTGAAGCAACAAACTTTATTGAACAAATTATCAACGACGATATCGAGAACGGCAAAATCAACGCCGTGCAGACCCGTTTTCCGCCCGAACCGAACGGCTATTTGCATATCGGGCATATCAAGAGTATGCTTGTCAACTTTGGCACGGCGAAAAAGTACGAGGGCAAATGCAACCTCTTTTTCGACGATACCAACCCGTCCAAGGAAAAGACGCAATTTGTCGACGCGATCCGCAAGGATATCGAATGGGTAGGTTATGACTGGGCGAAAGAGGTGTATGCGTCCGATTTCTTTCCCGTTATTTACGAATATGCGGAAAAATTGATTACGGACGGCAAGGCGTTCGTTTGCGATTTGTCCCCTGAGGAAATCAGCGCAACGCGCGGTACGCTTACCGAAGCAGGCAAAGAAAGTCCGTATAGAAACCGCAGCGTGGAAGAAAATTTACAGCTTTTCCGTGAAATGAAAGCAGGCAAATATCCCGACGGTAGCAAGTGTTTACGTGCAAAAATCGATATGTCGTCGCCGAATATGAACATGCGCGACCCCGTTATCTATCGTATTTTGCGCTGTCACCATCACCGCACAGGGGACGCTTGGTGCATCTATCCCATGTACGACTATGCGCACCCGATTTGCGATTATTTGCAGGGCGTAACGCACTCTTTGTGCACCCTCGAATTTGAAGACCACAGACCGCTGTACGACTGGGTGGGTATCAACCTCGGTTTTGCACCCAAGCCCCGTCAGATCGAATTTGCCCGACTTGCAGTGACGAACACGGTCATGTCCAAACGCTATCTGAAAAAGTTGGTGGAAGAGGGACACGTGCACGGTTGGGACGATCCCCGTATGCCTACGGTGGCAGGTTTGCGTAACCGCGGTGTACCTCCCGAAGCATTGCTTGATTTCTGCACGAAAATCGGTATCGTAAAGGCAAATTCCGAATGTCAGCTTTCCTATTTGGAGGCGTGTATCCGCGATAATCTCAACGAGAATGCAGAGCGCGCGATGGCGGTGTTGGAGCCCTTAAAAGTAACGATTACGAACTATACGGGCGAAGAAATGCTCGATACGGCAATACACCCCTTGAAACCCGAACTCGGCACGCGTAAAGTGGCGTTTTCCAGCGAAGTGTATATTGACAGAGCGGATTTCGCACTTGTTCCGCCCCCCAAATATCAGCGTTTGAAACCGGACGGGTACGTGCGTTTGAAAGGCGCGTACATTATCCATTGCGACGAAGTGATTACCGATAACGACGGCAACGTGACGGAACTGAAATGTTCGTATATCCCCGAAAGCCGCTCGTCGAACGACACCAGCGGTATCAAAGTGAAAGGTACGATCCAATGGGTGGATGGCAAGACGGGTGTGGACGCGGAAATTCGTAAATACGCGCCTTTGCTCAAAGACGCCGAATACGCAGGGCAGGATTTTACCGAACGTATGAATTTGGACAGCGAAAAGATTTTCTTCGGCAAAGCAGAACCTTACCTTGCGGAAAGCGAAGAAAACAAAGCTTTCCAACTTATGCGCGTGGGCTATTATAAAAAATGCACCGAAAACGGCAAGTTAGTGTTGTCCGAAATCGTTTCTCTGAAAGACAATTTTAATAAGTAAGAAAGGAAAAAGTAAAAGTAAAAGCGAGCCTACAAACGGCTCGCTTTTCGCATGCAAAATTCCCAAACGGCGGGGGACGTATCGCGGTGAACGTGTTTTAACGAACGTGCTAAAATGGGCGTTTGAGATAAAGAGGGGATTCTTAAACTGGGTTACTAAAATGTGTAAGAACGCGAAATATGTAAAAAGAATTGACAGAATAGAAAGTGTGTGCTATGATTATAATGGATTTCTATAAACGCTTTATAGGCGCAATAGGGATATAAAAAGTTAACGTAGAGGAAACGGTTATGAAAAAATACGTAAGTTTGTTTGCAGTTTTGTGCTTATTTGCGTTGGTAGGGTGTGCGAAGCCGCGTGAAAAGAGTTCGGAAGGAAAATTTAGTAGTGAAACGGAGAGCTTGGAAAGCTGTGAAGTTTCAAATAGTTTAGAAAGTGAGAGTAGCGCAGAAAGCTCGGATGCCGTGGAAAGTGAAAGTAGCTTAGAAAATGAGAGTAGCGCAGAAAGCTCGGATGCCATGGAAAGCGAAAGCAGTTTAGAAAGTCAGAGTAGCGCCGAAAGTTCGGATGTCGTAGAAAGCGAAAGCAGTTTAGGAAATGAGAGCAGCACAGAAAGTTCGGACACCGTGGAAAGCGAAGAAATATCGGAAGTTTGGACGGGCGTACACAAATGACGGTATCTTTACCGATTTTTGTAAAAAATTGTCTTATACTGATTATAAATTATTGACAATTAAAAAAAATGCGAGTATATTAGTAAATAAGATGTAGCCACTATCTGGTATAAATATTACATAATATTTATATAAGTATAGTTGCAAAAATTTTTCAGGGGCGCGCCCCGTCTATGTGTTCTGGGGAACACATAGAATAAAATGCTTATTGGAAATATTATTTATTGATGTCAAGGGAAGGAAAAAGAGAAGAAAAACATACCAAACAATGGAGGCGTAATTGTGTTTAAGAAAGCTTATGATACTCCCAGTGTCTATCTCGTAGTGTTTGATGTTGACGACATTGTAAGGACCAGTCCTAACGACGACGGTGCTATCAACGGTGGTAATACCGACGGTTTAGCAAGCAACTGGTGGGAAAACTAAAAGGAGGAACGCGCAAATGAAAGCATTAAAAAAGGTTTTAACATCGGTATGCGGCGCATTAGCGTTCGGTTGCCTTGCTATTGGTGGCCTTTCCTTAAAGACGGACGTAGCAAAGGCAGGAAGTAACGGCGAAAATTATTTTTTCGGCGGCGCTTCGGTGCGTCTTGTAAACGATATACACGGTCCTGGCGTTAAGTTCCATATTTGGATGACGCTGGACGAATTTGACTGTTACGGTTCGATTAACGGCGATACGCTTACTCTGGATAGCGGTTATACGACGGGTACAATCATTTTGCCCCATTATCTGTTAAAGGGTGACGAGTTGACGTACGGTTACGTCGCTTCTAACGGCGCAAAAGCGCATTGCGAGTATACGAACAATCTTTGGCACAAGGTAGAAATCGACCACCTTTGGTATGCGGAATCCGTTGTTTATTTGTATAATATTCCCGAAAACCAGTACGGTACGGAAATGGCGGTACGCGGCGTTGTCTTCAAAGACGGCGAACCTATCCGTTATACGCAACAGGAAGGCGGAATTTCTATGTCCTACGTTGCCAACGAAGAGTATAAGGACGCAAATAGCAAGCTGAACAGCGAACAGCTTGAATCGTTATATAATACGTACATAAAGAAAAACGTAAACGTCGTCGCAAACGGTGTTTCGCACTCTATGAACGTGGACTATCTTGACGGTATTGGTGAAATCGTAACGGAAAAACAGGAGGACGGAGACGAGTTTGCTTATTTCAGCACGGCTACGGGTAAGCAAGTTTCCTTGGAAGAGATTACGAAAAACCATCAGCCGTTACTGTATGCAGTATATAGAGAATCTATTGTATTAAGTGCGGCGACGCCTTCCTACAATCTCGGCGACTACAAACGAAACGCAACCGATACGGTTAAGAGTATGACCTTTACGGCAAAGGACGGCACGACGTACGATTTGGGCGCAAACCCTGACGACGTAACGACTGGCGCAGGCTACGAAACCTTAAAAACGTCGTTGGCTGACCACGGTGAGGGTACGGTAACGGCGGTATTAAACGACGGCAGCGCGGACTATACGCTTAGCTTACCCGCTTTGGTGGTAACGGCGGATATTGCAGACGCGGCAACGCTTGACAGCGTTCGCACGTACGCGGACACGAACGCATATTATAATGCTACGAGCAAAACAATCGACGGCTATTTCCGTATTACGGCGGATATTGACGTTAATTCGACACAAACGCAGGTTTCTAACGCCAGCGCAGCAGCTCTTTCTCATACGGATTCCAGCAATGGTTTCATCGGCACGATTGACGGTTTAGGGCATACGTATACGATGTATGCTCCTGGCTCGCGCGGTATTTTCGGCGTTGTAGGCAAGGGTGGCTACATTAAGAATTGGAGCATCACGCCCAACTCTTATTGGAACAACGGCTACTGTGCTGTTTTCGGGCTCAGTATGCTTGACGCAACGCTCGAAAACGTAACCATTACGACGAAGGGTACTTCCTTTGCGGAGCCTAACTATGGCAACGTTGGTTATTTGACGTGCTGGGGTGCAAGCGGCTGTACGTTTAGAAACGTTACCGTTAATTTGACGAATTGCAGCATTAAATCCTTGTTCGGCGGTATGAAATATGCCGACTATGAAAAGAAAGGTCAAAACGTATTCGAAAGTCTTTACATTACGGCAACGAGTGTAGAATGGATTGGTACGCATAAGAGAACGCAGCCGACTGGTTCTTCAACTTATACCTACGAGCATACGACGATTGCGGATGAAGTTGCCGCAGGCGGAAACATCATTTACAATGCTACGAGTTTAGACGAGGAAAGAGTTACCTTGTCGGAAAGACAAGACTTTGTCCTTAACGGCACAACGGCAAACAGAAAATTTGCTCTTGACCTCGGTGCGCACGACGACGGTTTTACGGTAGAAAGCATTACGTTTAATGGTTTTGACCTTGGAACAAACCCGAACGGATTAGCCGTAAGCGCGTTGAAAGCAGACCTTTCTGCTCACGGCGAGGGGGATATCCTGGTAACGCTGACCAAAGAAAAAGAGCGTAAGACGGTTATCGTTCCCGCATTGTTTATTACGCAAGAAGTTTTCACGGAAAGCGAACTGAAAAACGTTTTGTTGTTTAATACGGGTAATCCTTTTTACGATGGGACGGCAAAGACAATTTTCGGTTATTTCCGCTTAAAGAACGACGTTAGCGTAGCTCAATGGTCGAATCATGGCAATAACGACAGCACATTTACGCACTCCAAAGAAGAGATGGGATTCCGCGGTGTGTTCGACGGCGCGACGCATACGCTCAGTACAAATAACGCGGGGGCGTTCGGTTTATTTACCTCCATCGGTGAGGGCGCAGTGATAAAGGACGTAAATATCCAACACACAATCTATTTGAATCAGGGTTACGCGTCCATCCTTGCCAACTATATCCAAGGCGCAACCCTTGAAAACGTAACGATTACGTCTAATAGCACGCAAAATTACGACGCAACAAAGAGCGAATCGGATAAGTATGCGCAGATTGGCTATCTTGCGGTTAACGGTGCAAGCGGTACGACGTTTAAAAACGTAACCGTCAACACAAACGGTGATATCTACACCCTCTTCGGCGGTTATACGTGGCAAGAATACGAAAAATCTGCAATTGGTCAAAACGTTTATGACGGTTTCATTGTAAACGCAACGATTGTAGATTGTTTAGGTTTTAGAAACGTAAACGACGTTGCAACAGCTGTTACGATGGACGACGAAGTTGCTTCGGGTGAACACATTATGTTCAACGGTGCAGGTTGGACGGAAAACACGGTAACGCTTGACCATACGGAAGAATTTATGATGTTGCATACAACCTTCTTTATTGATATCGGCGAGTATGCAAATCAAAAGATTGAAAGCATCACGTTGGACGGCGTTGACCTTGGTAAGGACGTCACAAACCTTGATTTAAGCGCGTTTATAACCGATTATAAGAACCACGGCAAAAAGACGATTAAGGTTGTATGTAGCGAGGGCTCAACGAGAACGACGATTAACGTTCCGGCGTTGCTTATTTCCCAAGATATTTGGACGGAAAGTGATTTGAAGGGAGTTCTCTTGTTCAAGGCGAGCAACCGTTTCTACGATGCGACGGCAAAAGCAATTTTCGGCTATTTCCGCTTGAAGGATGATATTTTCGTGTCCAAGGACAATTGGACTAATCATAGTCAGAACGACAGCTTTACGCACACAAACAATGCGCAGGGCTTCCGAGGCACTTTTGACGGCGCAGGTAAAACGATAAGCAGTAATAACGCAGGTGCTTTTGGCTTGTTCACCTCTATCGGTGAAGGTGCGTTTATTAAAAACGTAAATATTACGCATAACACGTATTTGAACGGCGGCTATGCACCTATTCTTGCGAACTATATTCAAGGTGCAACCCTTGAAAACGTAACGATTACGTCTAAGAGTACGCAAAATTACGACGCAACAAAGAGCGAGTCGGATAAATATTCGCAGATGGGCTATCTTTCTGTTAACGGTGCAAGCGGTACGACGTTTAGAAACGTAACCGTCAATCCGGGCGGTAAGATTTACACTCTCTTCGGCGGTTATACGTGGCAAGAATACGAAAAGGCGAATATTGGTCAAAATGTTTACGAAAACTTTGTCGTTAACGCAACGACGGTAGATTACGTCGGCTTTAGAAGCGTGAGCAACGTTTCTACGGGCATTAGCATGGAAGAGGAAATTTTCAGCGGTTCGGGTATTAGATATAACGGAAACACGGTTGAAGATTTGGCTGCGGACATTACTTTCGAGCATCAAGATATCGTTCTTGCTGGTGTAAATGCGGAAAACGGCAGCAAACAGAAGATTGACTTTGGTATGTATCAAGTTTACGGACAAAAAGTAAAGGAAGTTTCGATTCTTAAGCCTAGCGGTGAGCAGCAGAACTTTACTTTTGCGGAAGGCATCGACCTCTTAAATGGTAATATAACGGAGATTATTCCCAAGGACATCATTGAAGACGTCACTTTGCACGGTGAAGGATATACGGTGGTCGTCACAACGCAATACGATACGAAGGTTACTATACCCGTTTCCATCGTTACCTATGAAATTACAAAGGCAGCGGAATTAGAAAATAGCGAAAGCGGATTGCTGATGTTTAATGGGCAAAATCCTTATTTCAACGCAACGACGAATACGATTGACGGTTATTTTACGCTCGGCAACGATATTTCGCTCTGGTCCATTCCTAACAACACTACCGGCAACACTACTGGATTTAATTTCGACGATGTAAATCAAGGGTTTATCGGTACTTTCGACGGTAGAACTTATACGATGAAGATGACCTCAGTAGATATCGTTGATGCAAACGGGAATCAGGTTTTAGGGCGCGCATCGACGTTTGGGGTATTCGGTCAGCTTGGTACCGGTGCGCACGTCAAAAACTTGAACCTGGTTGTTTCTACCTACGCTCACAATCAGCATGCGTCGGCACTTGCAGAAACGGCGTATAACGCAACGATTGAAAACGTAAGCATAAGCGTTACGACGATTAATGGAGACGCCTACGGCTACGGTGGAGACGAAACGGTTCCGGGAGACATAAAGGGATTGATTACCGCGCGTGCAATCGGTGGTTGTACCTTTACCGACGTAACGGTTGACTTGAACGGCGGACGTGTTACCTCGTTGTTCGGCGGACGTCATCACAACGGTTATGAGGACGAGGATTACGCAGGTCAAAACACCTATAATGGTCTTGTTATTAAAGGCACGGTTGATTATATGGGTACGGGTATGAAGGCAGACGCCAGATATAACTTTACCATCCAAGAAGAGATTGATTCTGGCGCAAATATTACCTACACCCTTTAACCGATAAGGGCTGAAAAAATGAAAACGGCGGTATAAAAACCGCCGTTTTATTTTATATTTGCTGTCTGTATTTATATCCGTATTTATAATTCAACGCATACCTGCCCCTATGCTTTTATGAGTTTACTCAAATTGATTTGCCAAGATATCGGCGGTTAAACGGGCGAGGTTCATGTCGCTCCCGTCCATTTTTGCGCCGTCCTCTTTGGAAAGAACGGCAACTGCGCCAAGGCAATCTCCGCCCGACACGATAGGCACGATTACTTGCGCCGTAATACCCTCTTCACGGCTGTTTGTAATGGGTACGATATCGCCGCCCTCTGAGGCGTTGGCGATATAGCTACGGCGTTCGCGTAAAATTTTGTCCATATCTTCGGACAGACCTTTCCCGTCCAAATCCTTTTTTCCGTCGCCGAAGGCGTGTAAGATGCCATCCGTGTCGCAAATAACCGCCAATTTTCCACTAAGATCGTTCAGCGAGCGCGCGGTGGCTTTGCTGAATTTTTCCAAGGTGGCGATCGGCGAGTATTTCTTGAGCATCAGCTCGTCACGGTCGGTAAAAATTTCGAGGGGGTCGCCCTCTTTAATACGGAGCGTGCGGCGAATTTCCTTTGGGATAACGACGCGTCCGAGTTCATCTATTCTTCTAACAATTCCGGTTGCTTTCATAAAAGTCCTCCATATACCGTCAGTTTGGGTAAAAAAAATGGGAATATACGTAGAAAAAGGAAGAAACGATTTTTTTTGAAATTTTTTCAAAAGTGGGGATAAAATGAGTTGACAAAGCAAAATGGTTGATATATAATATAGTTCGTTAATGCGGTCGTGGCGGAACTGGCAGACGCGCAAGACTAAGGATCTTGTGGGTAACTCCATGCAGGTTCAATTCCTGTCGACCGCACCACAAAAAAGGGAATTCCAAAAGGGATTCCTTTTTTGTTTTACCGAATTTCCGACAGGAATTGAGGGTGGAGCTGCGAACGGGAGTGAGCATTTTGCCTTGCATAGCAAAAAACAAAAAAGGTTGAAAGGCAAAACAAACGATTGGTAATCGTTTGGCGGGGCGCGCCGCTAAAGGCGCAATTCCTGTCGACCGCACCATTTATGCGGATTTTTGAGTAAAATGCTCAAAAATCCGCTTTTTTTCTACCCATATTTGCATAATTATACACGTTTTTTTGCGTTTTGTCATAAAAATGGTTGATGACGGAAGATTTTCCAGAAACATCCGCCTGTTATACCGTATGCAAATAGACTTTTTTTAATAATATGCTTGCATTATCAAAAAATAAGTGATATAATAAATCTATGGCATTGTGTTAATTTGGTGAAATTAACCAGTACAAAAGAAGAGGATGATCGGATATATTATGTATCAAACTATCGTTTTTTTGATATCGGCATTTTTTACAGCCGCCATTTTATTGCTTTTCCGCAAGAAAAGCGAAAAAAGCTTTAGTTTTTTCTTAAAGGCGCTCACACTGCTTTTTTGCGGCGTGGGTTTTTTCCGTTTTATGCTTTCCGATTCTTTTATCTACGTTATCAACGGCGGATATATCAGCGGCGTTAAATATCAAAAGACCGATTATCCGCAATTGATTTTGCGTTGGGGCTATTACCTGTCCTATGCAGTATTGCCGATGGCGGTCTTTTTCAAGAGCCGATTATTTAAGAATTTCGCCTGTTACGTGTGTTTGCTGTTTGCCGTTTTGTCGGCGATATTCTTCAAAGATTACATGGCGTATTTCTTAGATCCGAAAGGCAACGGATTGCATTTGGCAACGAAGTTCCGTTATGCGTACTTTGTTTTCGAGCTCGTGCTTGCCATCTCGATCCCGTTGCTCCTGAAGATCCGCGAAAAGCATTATTTCCGCGTTTCCGACGGTAAGGAATGGAGAAATTTCTTGGTGTCGTTGCCTTGCATCGCGTTCATTATGATGCCCGTTTACGCGCCCCAAGCCATTTTGGGATATGCGTACGAAGTACCGGAAACTTTTGGCACGTTCCACCTCGTTTGGATTGTGGCTTTGCTTGTCTTCATCTTAGGGCTGTATTATTTCTTCCGGTTTAGAAATTATCAAGATCGGTATATGATTTGCGTATTTTTGACGATCGTACTGTTTTTCCATTACGATTCGCTGTACTTAAAGGGGTTTACCATTCGGCGTTTGCCCGTACAGCTTTGCAATATCGCGTCCTATTTCTATTTGATTGCAATTCCCTTCCGTTTGAAGAAAATGTTCCATTTCTGTTTCCTGACCAACATTGTCGGGGCACTCATTGCAATCCTTATGCCCGACTTTGCGACGGGGGATTTCGGTTTCTGGACGGTGCATTACGTATTTGAACACAGCTTGGTTGTGGCAGTACCCGCACTCGCGATGGGGTTGCGCATCTTCCCTCGCGTGGAAAAGAAATCTTTGCTGTATATGTGGGTAGGTTTTACCGCTTACTTTATATTCGTCTTTACCATCGGTACGATTATAAACGGATATGCAAGCCGTATCGGCTACAGAGTAAATTATTTCTATATGTTCGATTTGAATATGGCGTTTGATTATTTCCCGTTCCTTACGTTTACGGGGGAATACCATTACGAGTTCGGTCGCTATGAAGTTTATCCTTTGGTAGTCTTTATCGTATACGCAGGGTTCCAATTGATATGTTTGCTGTTCTACGCGTTGGTCAAAGTATTTTACCGCATGGAAGACGACCATTTGAATTTGCGATTATCCAGCATTACGCTGCGCGAAGAGCGTACGGGAAAACCGTCACGCCGCCCGAAATATTTTATTGATTGACCTACTTTTGAAGAAGAAGGAGCTGATGATATGTTAGAAATTAAAAATTTGACTAAAAATTACGGGAACTCTCCCGTCAATGCCGTAGAAGATTTGTCCATCTCCTTAAAGGAAGGGGAAATTTACGGCTTTTTAGGCTCAAACGGCGCAGGGAAAAGCACGACGATAAAAAGCCTTGTCGGCATTTATCCTTTTCAGCACGGCGATATTTTAATCAATGGCATATCCATCAAAACGGATCCTTTGAAAGCCAAAAACTATATCGGCTACGTTTCTGATAACCACGCCGTTTTTGAACGTTTGACCGGGAAAGAATATATCAACCATATGGCAAACCTGTTCAAAGTAAGCATGAAAGACGCCGAAGAGCGTTGTAATAGACTTTTGAAAATTTTCAAATTAGAAGAAGCGTTCGAGCGTCCTATTAAAAGCTATTCCCACGGCATGAAACAGAAAATTTCCGTTATTGCCGCGCTGATTCATAACCCCAAACTGTGGGTGTTGGACGAACCGTTGACGGGGTTAGATCCGCAAAGCTCCTATCAATTAAAGCAAGTTATGAAACAGCATGCAAAAGAGGGGAATACGGTATTTTTCAGCTCGCACATTTTGGACGTTGTGGAAAATCTTTGCGACCGTTGCTGTATCATTGAAAAGGGGAAATTACAAGGCGTTTACGATTTGAAAGAATTAAAAAATTCGGGACAGTCGTTAGAAGAAATCTTCATGCGCGTTACCCAAAACGAACGACACGAGGACGCCTAAATGGGAACGATTCTTAATCTCTTAAAACTGCAAATTGATAATAAGACGGATTTGTTAAAGACGGCGTCCCCTTCGAAAATGATGGCGACAATCGGCAAGGTATTGCTGTTGTTGGCGGTCTTCACCGTGGCGGTGTTGGAGGCTTTGTTTACGATTTTCCGTTTGGGTATTGCAATCAACGCGCCGTTGGTGGCGATTATATTGCTTTGCACGCAAGCCATCTCTTTCTTTTTTGCCGTCGGTAATGTAATCGGCACGCTGTACCTTTGCAAGGACAACGAAATGCTCATTTGCTTGCCCGTTACCCCCAATCAACTCTTTATTTCCAAAGTTTTGTTGATTTATCTGCGCGAAGTGGCGGTGAACGCGATGATTTCCGTTCCCTTATTCGTTTCGCTTGCCGTATGGGGCGGTTTGGGCGTTGTGTTCTATCTGTCTATTCCCATTCTTTTGTTGCTTGCCCCGATTTTACCGATCGTATTGGCGAGCTTTGTAAGCATCCCGTTGATGGCGTTGCTTCGGTTTTTGAAAAGACACGCCGTATTATCCATTATCGCGCTCTTGATTTTGGTGGCGGGTTGTCTTTGGGGCTACATTTCCTTTATCGGACAAATCGCTGGGAATTTCAACATTGCAGGCAGACAAGCGGAAACCGTGGCAAAAGTCAACAAAGCGGTTCTAAATGCCGGGCGTTATATCGTCTTGTATATACAGATTGCCAAAGCAATGCTCAGTTTTACGGCTTGGTATTGGTATCCTATATTCCTTGGTTTGTGTGCCGTGCTTTCTACGCTTACGGTGCTTGCCATTCGTCCGCTGTATTTCAAAATAGCCATGTCTAGTTTGGAAAATACCGTGAAATTCAAAAACAGAAAGAGCCATTTCAAAAAATCAAGCCCGTTTATCAGTTTGATCAAAAAGGAAGTGGCATGCGTATTCCGTTCTCCGACGGACGTTTTCGAATATTTCCTGTTCACCCTTTTGATGCCCTTTATCGTGCTTTCCTACGACGAACTGTTGACGTCGATTACGGTAGAAAATAACGGTACGAACATGATTGTGGGCGCGCACGTATTGGTAGTGGCAATTCTTGCCATGCTTTCCAATATCGTATCCGCGTCGGCGGTTTCGCGGGACGGCGGGAATTTTTACACGTCGAAAATCGTCCCCGTGAACTACTACACGCAACTTTTTGCAAAATTAACGTTCAACGCAATCTTTACGTGCGGATCGTTGTTGATTACCATGATCGTATCCTTTTTCTCGACGAACATAGAGCCTTGGCAAAACATATTAGGCACGGTTGCCGTTATGATTGCCTCTATCGGGCATATTGCGTGGAGTATTGATATGGACGTCAAAGATCCCACGATTAATTTGCAAGGCGACGAACAATCGTCTGCTGTTAGCAAAAGCACCCCTAAAAGTATTATTTCGGGGTTGGTAGTCGGCTTTATTATCGGCTTGATTATTATTATGATGTCGGGTATGCAATCGTTGCTTGTTCCCTATTTATTGATTATTATCGGCTCGGTAGTATTTACCGTGTATCGGCTGTACGTTTTGGTGTTGCGCATTCATTTGTGCTACGATAAGATAGAGATGTGAGGGGATTATGAAAAAAACGGTTATCATTATTTTAATCATACTTCCCATCGTGCTTTTGATTTCGATTGCAATCGCAGGGAGAATCCGTTCGAAGTTCCAACCCACGTTTGTGGAAAAGGTGGAATTTGTTGACGAATATTTTGACACCCCTTACGAATACGACGACATTTTCGAGTTGGCGGTTGGGGAAACGAAACAGACAAAAATTCGCTTTACTCCCAAAGATCCGGACAATAAAAAAGTTACCTATAAATCGAG
>JAZNXZ010000122.1:0-2049 GCA_045594165.1 Candidatus Scatosoma sp. | reverse complement strand
ATTATTTTTCGTTACCGTCAGGGGCGCGCCTTTCACGAGGTTTTGCGTATACGTTGCCGCCGCACTCGCCTGCACTTCGCTGAAAATAAGCGCCAAATCCCGTTTGGTTTTGTTTTTACGGATACCGCAATGTACGCCGTTTGCCGTAAAGCCTTTTGCGGCGCATACGCCGCCTTGAATTTCTTTTAACATATTCTAAGTCCTTTCTTGATTTCCTTACAGTTCTAATCCTTTCGTTTTGTCCGCGCCGATTACCATGTTCATACACTCGATCGCCGCGCCGCTTGCGCCTTTACCGAGGTTGTCGTAACAAGCAATCAGCAGTATTCTTTCTTCGTTACCGGCTACGCTCACAACCATGCCGTCCTTTTTGGATAACGCCGCGCCCGATACAAAACCGTTTTCGTCCGCGCTTTCCTTGTATTGCACGATCTCGCCGTTATATTTTTCCGCGTACGCCTTTTTAATATCGTCCACGCTACCCTTGATTTGCGAGGCAAACAGGGGCACAGTCACCGTCATACCGCTGTAAAAATCGGACACGATCGGACAGAAAATCGGCGAGGTTTCCACACCCGAAATCGCTTTCATTTCTTTCAAATGCTTGTGCTGTTGGGTGATGCCGTACTGACGGGGCGCGTCCAAAAGTGCACTCCGTTCTTCGCTTTCGTAATCGGCAATCATTTTCTTGCCGCCGCCCGAATACCCCGTAATCGAGTGGCAGGTAAGCAACGTTTCCTTGTCCAAAAGCCCCTTTTCAATCAGCGGATACACCAGCGCGATAAATCCGCTGGCATGACAGCCGGGGACGGCTATGCGCTTGGACGAGAGCAGTTTTTCTTCGTGCGCGCGCGAAAGTTCGGGAAAGCCGTACGCCCAATCGGGCAACGTTCTGTGCGCCGTACTCGCGTCGATAACCACCGTGTTGGGATTATCCACCAAAGCGACGGACTCTCTTGCCGCGTCGTCGGGCAAACATAAAAACGCTACGTCCGCTTTGTTTAACATTTCCTTTCTTGCCATCGGGTCTTTTCTCTTGTCCTCGGGCAAAGTCAAAATTTCCACGTCGTTACGTGCGGATAAACGTTCAAAAATGCGCAGCCCCGTCGTGCCGACGCTGCCGTCGATAAATACTTTTTTCATATCTCTTTCCTTTTTTGCGTCTTTCTTTTATCCATTATTCCGCCAAGAACGCGCGGACTTTTTGCACCTGCGCTTTTACCGAGGCAGGCGACGCGCCGCCCTCGCTCAAACGCTTGTTTACGCAGGTTTCCAACGAAATTTCGCCGTACAAATCTTCGGCAAACAGCTCGCTGTGCTTTTGATAATCGGCAAGGGGCAGGTTGTCCAAAACGCAATCCTTTTCAATGCACTCCGCCACAATCGTACCTACGATTTTGTACGCGCTGCGGAAAGGCATACCTTTCTTTACCAAATAATCGGCAAGGTCGGTGGCGTTGATAAAGCCCCTTTGTGCCGCGCGGTAGGTGTTTTTGGGCAATACTTTCATGGTTGCGACCATAGGCGTCAATACTTCCAAACAAATCTTCACGCTGTCCAGCGCGTCGAAGATACCCTCTTTGTCCTCTTGCATATCCTTGTTATACGCCAAGGGCAAACCTTTGAGCGTCGTCAGCAAACCCTGCAAATCCCCGTAAACGCGCCCCGTCTTACCGCGGATAAGCTCCGCCATGTCGGGGTTTTTCTTTTGAGGCATAATCGACGAACCCGTCGTATAGCTATCGTCCAACTCGATAAACTTAAATTCCCAACTCGACCAAAGAATAATCTCTTCGGAAAGGCGGGAAAGGTGCATCATCAACACGGAAAACGCGCTAAGCAATTCCACGCAAAAATCTCTATCGGAAACGCCGTCGATACTGTTCCAAGAGGGAGCGTCAAACCCAAGCGCCGCCGCCGTCTGCTTACGGTCGATAGGATAGGTCGTACCTGCCAAAGCGCAACTGCCCAAAGGACACTCTTCGTTCATACGCGCTACGGCGTCTTTGATACGCCCCACGTCCCGACGGAGCATCATGGCGTACGCCA
>JAZNXZ010000121.1:0-6035 GCA_045594165.1 Candidatus Scatosoma sp. | reverse complement strand
TGTTCTTCATATCCTTTGTCGCAGGCCGCAAAGTAAAAGTATCCTGAAATAATACAGTCCAAATGCAACCATAACAAGATTACAGTAACTCCTAAAAGTATCAGAAAAGCCATGGTGAATCCATACTCGGGAGACAAATCTATATTCTCTGATATAAAAATAATACCAATGATGTTGGCAAACAATAATAGTATTATGCGTACAGCAACGATGCTTCTACAGAAATTAGGAACCGATTCTTTAAGTTTTTCCCACATAAGATAAACTCCTTCCAAAAATTAATTATAGTATACTCTATATATCGACAATTGTCAAGACCGCGAGCATATTTTATAATCTTGGCAGGAGAAAAACATGATTTCATACGAGCCATTTTATAAAACGCTAAAAGCAAAGAATATTTCCACGTACAGGTTGATAAACGAATACCGTATCAGCCGTAGCCTTTTGGATAGGTTAAAGCATAACAAGCCTATTACCACGGTGACTATAAATGATTTATGCAAAATCCTAAATTGCAATGTGGAAGATATTCTATCCTACACCCCTGATGTTGAAAAATAAAAAAGGAAAGCGACAAAATCGCTTTCCTTTTTATTTTGCTTTCTTCTTATTTCAATTCGGAAACGAAACGGGCAATTCTTGCCAAGCCCTCGTCAATGTCCTTTTCGCTAAGCGCGTACGAAAGGCGTACGCAATCGTCTGCGCCAAACGATATCCCCGGTACGGTCGCCACTTTTTCGCCGTCCAAAAGCGCGTCTGCAAATTCGATAGAGTTCGTGATTTTCTTGCCCTGATAGCTCTTGCCGAACAACCCGTCGATTACCATCATCACGTAGAACGCGCCGTCGGGTTCTACCGCGGATACGCCGTCGATTCCGTCGATAAGCGAAAGTAATTTCGCTCTGCGTTTGTCAAATACGTCTACCATCGCCGCAATCTCTTCTTCGGGGGCGTTCAACGCCTCTATCGTCGCATACTGCGAAATGGAACTTGCGTTGGAGGTTGCGTGGCTTTGGAAAGAGTCGATTGCTTTCGCTACGTCCTTGGGCGCGGCGAGATACCCGATACGCCAGCCCGTCATGGCATACGTTTTCGATACGCCGTTGACCGTTACCGTCAGCTCTTTCATCTTTTCGCTGACTGCCGCAATCGAAAACGGTTTCACACCGTTATAGCAAAGCTTTTCGTAAATTTCGTCCGCCAAAACAAAGATTTCCGCCTCTTCGCACACCGCCGCTATCGCGCGCACTTCCTCTTCCGTGTACACCGCACCCGTAGGGTTGGACGGCGAATTGAAAATCAGCATTTTCGTTTTGGGCGTGATTGCCGCTTTCAGCTCCTCTGCCGTGAATTTATATTTGTTTTCCTTTTTGCAAGGCAACGCCTTTACCACACCGCCGCACACCTTTACCACTTCGGGATAGGTCAGCCAGTAGGGTTCGGGGATAATGACTTCGTCCCCCTCGTCCAAAAGAGCGTAGCACGCGTTGAAAATGGAGTGCTTTGCGCCGTTGGACACGATAATTTGCGAGGGTTCGTAATCCAAACCGTTATCCTTTTTGAATTTTTCGCAAATAGCCTTGCGCAGGGGCAGCAACCCCGACGACGGGGTGTATTTGGTATGCCCTGCGTCCAGCGCCGCTTTCGCCGCCGCAATGATATGTTCGGGGGTGTTAAAGTCGGGTTCGCCCACGCCGAAGGATACCACCGATTCCCCAGCCGCTTTCATCGCTTTCGCCTTTGCCGAAATTGCAAGGGTGAGCGAGGGGGAAATCGTCGTCATTCTTTTTGCTACTCTGTTTTTCATACGTTTATCTCTCCGTTTTTTCGTAATGATTGTCGTAATTTATAATCGTTGTTTTATTTTACTCTTTTTTTCAAAAGAAAGCAACCGCAAATATGCCGTTTTTCATAAATTCTTGCAAAATAATCGAATTTTTTATTAATTTCCACCCTTTTGATTTATTTTTTCGATTGTTGCAATCGGCAAACATAATGCGGACATCTTTTTACGACGCCTCTGTAAAAAACGCAATAGAAACGCATAAAATTGCGGTGCTACCGAAGAGGGCGTAGCGCTTTCACGCAATCCTATCGTCAAAACTCTGCGACAAATCGGCGCGGAAACGCGCAACAATTTGACGTCTGCGGATACTTGCCCCCAAGAAAATTCTGGCCAAAAGCCTACGCCGATACTTGCGCCGATAATATTTCGCACCGCCACCAAAGAATCCGATTCGAAAGAAATTTTCGGTTTTACCCCTGCCTTCGCTAAAAAACCGTCGCACACGGTACGGAAACACCGAGAGCCTGCCAAATGCACAAACCCTTCGTTTTGCACTTCCTTCAGGTCGATAGACTCGCGTTGCGCATAGGCGGACGATTTGGGAATTGCCAAAAAAATTTCCTCTTCTATCGTCTTTGTTTCTTGGCAATCGGATAAAGCAGCGTTCACCAAATCCCCCGTAACGAATACGTCGCAATCCGTTTCCTCCGCACTCTGAATCAACTGAAATACCGTTTCGGGATATTTCTTTTTATACGCCACTACGGCGTCCGAAATCGCTGCCGTTGCCGCCAAAACGTTGATTTTAACCGTTCGGGAGCGCTCCCCTTTCATCTTTTTCAAATCGTCCTCTATTCCGTCTAATTGCGCAAATACCCCTTCCGCTTTGTTTTTCAGGTATTCGCCATACACCGTCAGATAGATATTTCTGCCCTTTTTATAAAATAACGGCACGCCCAGCTCTTCTTCCAACTGTTTGATTGCCTTTGTAAGCGCAGGCTGCGCAATGTGGATTTCCTCCGCCGCTTTCGTCACGTGTTCCATCTGCGCCACCGTATAAAAATACCGAAGTTTTGTAATTTCCATTACGAATCCCCTTTTGTGAATTGATAACTTTTCGTTATTGATTTTATAATAATTATATATTTTACATTATGCTTTGTCAAGTGTATAATGGTAGTAAAGATTGATTTAGGAGCTTTTTTATGGTAACCGTTTTTGAAAGTATTATGTTGATTTGTTTCGGACTTTCTTGGCCCATTTCCGTTTACAAGAGCATCACGTCAAAATCCACGAAAGGGAAATCCGTCGTGTTTACGTGCGCTATTATAGTTGGATATTTAGCAGGAATTACGGGCAAAATTTTGGGCGGTAATTTTAATTACGTCTTTATACTGTACCTACTCAACCTCGCCTTTGTCAGCGTAGATTTTGTGCTGTATTTCATCAATAAACGCCATGAAAGCGTTGCGGAAACCTCCATGAAATCCTTTTAATTTTATTTTATCCGCACGCTTGAAAAACGCGCCCCGAATTCCCTTTCGGAGCGCGTTTCCTTTTTTATTCTTTTTAATTTATATAATCGGGGAAACAGTTTGGACTCTTCTATTTTGGTTGCATAATTTTTATTTTATAAAAAGCTTGTAATTTCTTTTCGGTTTTGCTATAATAGTTTCACCACACAGTTTAATATCGGCATAACATAGGCATACTATCGGTAAAGACGTATGCCCTTTATTCCTATGTTATGCATGGAACTGTGTGGTAGCTGTGGGCAATGCGTTTTTCGGGTGCGTTGCTTTTGGCGACGCACTTTTCTTTACCATAATAGTTGTTGTAAATTTCGCGAAAATTACAACGGCTGTTATGGACGAGCGTTTTTCCATGCGCGCGTTACACTATCACACAAGGAGATTTTATTATGGAACATTACACTCTGCAACCTGACGAAGCCGTACTTTACCGCGGCGAAGCGCACGTAAAACAGGGCGGTAAAAACTGCAAAGCCGACGTTTTACTCACCGATAAATTTTTCGTGTTTATCGTCAAACAAAAAAAGTTTTTGGTCAAAGAAGAAGTTACCGTCGAGTCTTTTGCCATTGACACGGTGAAAACGCATAAGGAGCAGCCAAACGTTATACGGAAAGGCGCGCTGGTGGAAATCTATTTTATCGGCGGGGAAAAGTTTGTAGAATTCCCCTCTAAGGGCGAGGCTAAGAAATTTGTATCCGTCGCGTTGAATTTACTTACGAATAAAAGTACGTTAATCCGTGGGATTGACAAAACGAAAAAGACGGTTGCCGACGTAGGAGATGCCCTTGGGGTGGATAAAGAAACGGCGGTCGGCGTCGCAAAACTTGGCTTAAAAGCCATTATACAGAAAAAGTTGGGCAACAACACGAAACAGCTTGACACCAAAGAAACGATTAAAACCCCCGAGGGTTTATTCCGCCGCAAAGAAACGAAACAACTTGCCCCCATGTCGCCTCAGGAACAGGCAAATGCGGTAATGCAGTTGAAAGAAATGTTGGATAGCGGCGCAATTACGCAAGAAGAATTTGACATCAAGAAAAAGGAATATTTGGGCTTGTAATTTGTGTTTGCATGCAAAAGGGGCGGGAACGTGTCGCGTTCCCGCCCCGATTTTATTCTTTTTAGTCCTCTGACGAGGCAAGCATTGCCTCTCTGTCGGCGATGGCAAGCGCCTCTACCATGCTGTCGATATCCCCCGTCATAAACGCGTCCAAATTGTATTGGCTAAGCCCGATACGGTGGTCGGTTACTCGGCTCTGCGGGAAATTATAGGTGCGGATACGCTCGCTCCTGTCCCCCGTACCGACCATGCTACGACGGCTGTCCTCGCGCGCTTTTGCGCTCTGTCCGTTATAAAAATCATACACGCGCGAACGCAATACCTTAAACGCCCTTTCCTTGTTTTTGAGCTGCGAACGCTCGTCCTGACAGGTAACGACAATCCCCGTCGGGAAATGGGTGATACGCACCGCGGACGCCACTTTGTTGACGTTTTGACCGCCTGCACCCCCCGAGTGGAAAATATCGATACGAATATCCTTGTCGTTGATTTCCACCTCTACCTCTTCCGCCTCGGGCAGAACGGCAACCGTCGCCGCCGACGTGTGAATACGCCCCTGCGTTTCCGTTGCGGGAACACGCTGTACGCGGTGTACGCCGCTCTCGTATTTTAACAGCTTGTACGCCCCCGCGCCCGTTACGTTGTAAATCGCCTCTTTCATGCCGCCAAGTTCGGTGGCGTTGACGTCGATTTCTTCCACGCGAAGTCTATGCGCCGCGCAATAGTTGAGATACATACGGCAAAGCTCCGCCGCAAACAACGCCGCCTCTTCGCCGCCCGTACCTGCGCGCACTTCTAAAATACAACTTCTTTCGTCGTTTTTATCCTTGGGCAAGAGTAGAATTTTCAATTCGTCCTTAATACGGGGCAACCGTTCTTTACACTCGTACCCCTCGTCCAAGAGCATCTTTTTCATCTCTGCGTCCGTTTCCGTTTCGGCGAGCGCAAACGCGTCGTTCATCTGCCGTTCGCACTCCGTATATTCGGCGTATTTTTCCACCGTTTCCGTCAGGTCGAACTGCTCCTTAGAATACTTTTGCCACGTACCCATGTCCGCAATGACGGCAGGGTCGGACAATTTTTCCGATAAAAATTCGTACCGTTTTTTAATGTCGTCCAGTTTCTTAAACATACTACCCCTATGATTGAAAAGTACGCCCGAAAACAATCGAGCGTAACTTTTACATTACAATTTTTACGTAACGGTCAATGCCGTTAAAATCTTTTACAATAATCGAATAGCTGCAATTTTTGAACAGCTTGACGACCTTTTTCGCCTCGCCTTCGCCCACTTCCATAATCAGCATGCCCCCGCGCACCAAACGCTTGGGCGCGTCTTGGGCGATTCGCCTGTAAAAATCCAAACCGTCTTCCCCGCCGTCAAGTGCCAAACGCGGCTCGTGATTGCGCACTTCGCGCTGCAACGTTTCAATCGTCGCCGTAGGGATATACGGGGGATTCGTTACGATAATATCAAACTTACCGCGCACTTTTTCAAACAAATCGGACTGAATAAATTTAATCTCTTTTGCATTGTTTGCTTTGGCGTTTGCCTTTGCCACGTCCAAAGCATCCGCGCTAATGTCCACCGCCGTCATTTTCACGGGGCGGTTGTATTTTTCCAACTCCTTAAACGCAGCAATCGCAATCGCG
>JAZNXZ010000120.1:0-18574 GCA_045594165.1 Candidatus Scatosoma sp. | reverse complement strand
ATATTCAAAATCACGCTCAAAAACATCGTGAGCGCCGTTGCTAAAATCATTCCGACAATCGCAGGTTTAATTCCGCCAAGCACCGCCTTTACGCCTGCGTATTTCAGCAATTTCGTGAGCAAGGTTGCCACCAACAAAATGATAATAAACGACGGCAATACCACGCCGAGCGTAGCGAGCATTGCTCCCCAAAATCCGCCCTGCGACGAACCCACGAACGTTGCCATATTCACGGCAATCGGACCAGGCGTGGATTCTGCTACGGCAATAAAGTTCAAGAGTTCCTCTTCCGTCAGCCAACCGTATCCCAAACAGTCTTCACGGATAAGCGAAATCATACCATAACCACCGCCAAAGGATACCGCTCCGATTTTTAAGAAGGTCAAAAACAACTTCAAATAAATCATTGTTCAGCCTCCTTTTGTTCGGGTGATTTTTTCGACTTGAAATACCCGATTAAGTAAATCAAAAGCCCGACAAGACCGCTGATTAAGATGTAAAAAATAGAAGAAAAACTGACGGCGAACACGCCAAACGCTACCATACAAAGAAAAGTAGCCGACATAACGATGAGATTGAACGTTTTTTTCTTCATTTTCTTCAGCATTTTCACGCCCGCGGAAAGAATGAGAAACACAACGCAAACCTGAATCCCCTTAAACGCCGACGCAACCCAGCCAATCGCGAAAAATTGATTGAAAAATAACGAAATGAAAAAGATAATGGTAAACGACGGAATACACATCCCAAGCGTTGCCAAAACCGCCCCTAAAATCCTTTCTTTTTTGTAGCCGATATAGGTGGAGCAGTTGATAGCAATCGGCCCTGGAGTAGATTCCGCAATCGCTACCAAATCCATGAACTCGTCTTCCTCAATCCACTTCTTTTTGGATACAAACTCATTTTCCAAAAGGTGAATCATTGCATATCCGCCACCAAAGGTGAACAGACCTATTTTCAGCATATTGATAAATAACAGCCACAGCGATTTTAATCGCCCCGTACCTTTTCGTTTTTCATCTTTCATCGCATACCTGCCCTATCCGTACAAGCGGATTTTTACGCTTCATTGACGAGTTTTCCCGTCATATGCTCGATTTCCAAA
The DNA here is from genome assembly GCA_045594165.1 of Candidatus Scatosoma sp. Classification (GTDB taxonomy): domain Bacteria; phylum Bacillota; class Clostridia; order Christensenellales; family Borkfalkiaceae; genus Scatosoma. The sequence goes on along the minus strand of JAZNXZ010000120.1, from coordinate 17,469 downwards.
CAAAGAATTGCCGTGTTCTTTCTAAATTTCTCGATTTCGCTATGAATATAATCCATATCCGTGGTGAATTTTTTAGAAAACTCCGTTATCAGCTCGTCCGACCACTCGTCTACCATGTGAATGCGTCCGAATATAATCACGCTTTTGATATTGAGCGACCAATGTCCGTCCTCGTGATAGCCCTTATCGTAAACGCAGAAAGAAACCTTATCGCTGATATCAATCGCATCGAGCTTATGCCCGACCTTTCCGCTGTGAAAATATAGTTTATTGTTTCTCTCGTCAAAGTAAAAATTGATAGGCAAAGCGTATGGATAACCGTCATCGCCGTTAACGGCAAGCACGCCACGCACCTCTTGTTTTAATATTTCCTTACACTCTTCCAACGAGAGTTTTTGCTTCTTTCTCGTTAAATCTCTGAACATACCTTTCCTCGCCAAGTCCTTATTATAGGTGTATTATATCACATCTCTTTACAGATTTCAACCGTTTCCCTTTTCTTTGTTTACTGCGTAGAAAAATTTGAGGGCTGACGGTTTGCATTCCGTCAGCCCTCTTGTTATACAGTTTTTACAAATAAATCTGCAATATTAGTAGACTACAAATCTTATCTGTTCACGATATAGCGACGCAACTGAATGATATCAGCAATAGTAATTTCGCCGTCTGCATCCATATCCGCCTGCACTTCGTTGATGGTCACGTTGTAACCGCCCGCCAAATAACGACGCAACGTAATTACGTCCGCAACGTCCACAACGCCGTCGCTGTTTACGTCGCCCATCAAGCTTTCAATCGTAATCGATCCGTCCGCAATCATGATGTCAACGTTTTCAAGATTTTCATCGATGATGTTACCGTCCGTATACGAAGCACTAATCTCGTAAACCGAACCGATTTCTGCCCCTTCGGGAACTGCAAACGTCAAGGTAAGGATAATACCGTCCCCTCTGTCGGCTACGTTCATACCGTCCCAAACGAAGTTGCAAGGATTGCCATATTCTGCAGGCATCGTCAAGTGCAACGAGCCCCAAGCATTACCGGCTTGCGCACTAACCAACGTCAACGCAGGATCATAGCTGAACGTCAAGACTGCACCGAGGATAGCGGGCGCATTTTGCACCTCTACCGTTACCGTTACCGTACTGCCAGCGCTCACCGTAACGTCTTCAACCTTAATCATTGCGCAAACGGGAATGGATTCCGTTTCCAGAACTTGACCGCAAACCAAACATTCTTTATGTTTTTGACCGGGCGTAAATACGGAAGGATACGAATCGATAATCCAATCGCTAGGCGTATGCAAACCGGTTGCAGGAATCGTTTCTTCCATGCGTTCACCGCATACGGTACATTCGGTATAATGAAGCCCTTCTGCGCCACAGGTAGGTTCAATCGTTTGCCATTCGCCAGCCACGTGATTGATACAATCAGATTCCGAACTCAGCCATGCAATCATTTCTTCCAAATCGGTAAAGATTCTCGTCTTAGCGCCCGACTGACCGATATCGTACAAGGAAAGCAACAAGTTGCCGTCTTTATCTTCCAAGTTCACGCCGATGGTCGTATAATCGCTGTAGCACCAAATACCTTGTGCGTTTTCCTGTAATCTGAAAATATTAATCCAGTCGGAATTCAAGCCCGTGTATTTGATTTCTTCGCCGTAGGAAAGATAAGGCACGTAGGTTGCATAGGTGATATTCTCGCCCACGCAAGCAATACAACGTCTCCACATCGTTCCGTCCTGCGTAAGGTATACCGCTACTTTCTTCAGGTTCGCGCCTTCGTTATAATCAAGCAACACGCCGTATTCGTTGATATAATCAGGACCGTAGTTGGAAATAATATCGTCGATTTCGAAATACATACCGTATTCGGGATGGTTCGTATCAGGGGTTACCACGTCGGGAATACCCGCGCCGCATCTCGTACAGATACCGTTGACGAAATGATGTCCCAAAACAGGGATTTCCAACGTTTCCACCGTTCCGCATACGATACAGGTACATTCTTTATACCCAACTTCCGTACAGGTAGGTTCGGTCAATACCGTACCCTCGTTCCAAGTATGCGCCGCAGGAATCACTTCTTCTTCCTCTTCGCCGCAACCCAAGCACGTACGGATCAAAAGTCCATCCGTGGTACAGGTCGCCTCTACGGCGATTTCTTCTACCCAGTTGTGGCCAGCAGGAATTACGACAGAATATTCTGCGTTACATTCCGTACAGGTATACGTCGTCAAACCGTCCGCCGTACAGGTCTTTTGCTGCGTAATTTCACCGTCGTTCCAACGATGTCCGCGCTGATCCACGTAATTACCGCGATAGCTATAACCGCAAGTACAGGTATACTGCGTATATCCCATGTCCATACAGGTAGGCTCTACCACCGTTTCTTCATATACGTGTTCGTGGATTTCCACCTCATATCCGCAATTATCGCAAACGTTATCATAGCCGAAGCTGTGTCCCTCTGCGTAAAGCACCTGCGTCTTGGTGGAATTACAATGGCTACAGGTGAACTGCATATAGCCGTCCTGCGTACAGGTGGGCTCTACCGTGTTCGTCAACTGATAATCGTGACCGCCCGAAGGAATCACTTCCATACGCATCAATTCGCCGCAAATAGTACATTCGGTATGTCTGCTACCCGTCGAAACGCAAGTCGCCGCTTCGTCAACAATCCATGCACCTTCCGTATGCGTATGCGCAGGAGGCACGATCGTACCGCCGTTGCTCAAATACAAACCGTATAAAATCAAGTCGTCGTACGCTTTCGAAGAGAACGGACAATCATTCGCTCTATATGAATAGAAACATTCCCATGTCAAAGCCGAAGCAATCACGTGTCCTTGCCCCATAGCATATTCCGCCAAAGTAGCTCTCCCTTCCGTATCCGTCAAAATAACGTTGCCGCCGTTGGGAATATTCGTGAAATACATATGACTGCAAGATTCACCATAAAAATCGCGGTTTGTAAGGGCACTCCCTGATGAGAATTGCTGCGTTACGATAGGATGATCTGCATCTACGATATAGTTATTATGGTCAGAATCGTATACAACGCCTACACCACCGGGCAACGTATTTTGCAACGTGCCAAAATCGCAAACGCCGTAAATTACTACCCCACCGTCATTTATGTATTCTTCAAAAGCATCCATCTGTAACAACTGGTTGTACGTACTGGCACCTTGCGCATTCGCAATATAAACTACCGAATAATCGTACAAGCTCACGGAAGAAAGCTCGCTCGTCGTCACTTTATCCCAATCGCTAACGTAGCCGTCCGATGCCAAGGCATTCAGCAACGTTGTGTTCGCCGTTCTATCCCAAGGATATACATTTTCAATCAATAATACCGTGCCGTTGCCGTTAAGCACAGGAGGCACGATCGTACCGCCGTTACCGTCAAAGCCTTTCAATACGGGATAATCGTTGCCCGTCCTAAATTCCCAAACATCGTCAAAATCCCAACCGAGCGTAGATTCTATCCAATTCTGAGATTGAAGGTTTTCAATCGTAGTTTTAGAACCACCGTAAGCATGAGTCCCCCTCTCATAATAATAGGAATTAACAATGGATAGTCTATCGGCATGGTCATCCTTTTTTCCTATCAACATTTTTACATACTCGCTATCAATCGTAGCCATGCTGAAACAATTATCAATTTTCAAGTTACCCGTATAAAACTTTCCAACAAAACCACCGATAGTAGCAGTACTTACACCGTTTGTGACTATAGTACTATTTGTATAACAACCATCAATCAACTGATCGCCACTGCCACACACGAGGCCCACTAATCCCCCTACAAACACTCCGTAGTCAGCGTCGCGCCAGGAATTTTTATTATCCAAAACACAATTTGCGTAGCTATTAGTAAGCGTATTATTATATTGCATATCACCGATCAGCCCGCCTATTCCCATGCTACCTTTGCTATATGAAAAATCACTTAATTCAAGAGTACCAACGGCATAACAGTTATCGACGGTAGAACGATGCATAATACCACATAATCCACCTACACGTGCATAACGCGTAATTGTATAATCAACATTCTCGACACCTACGTTTTTCACTGTCGCATTTTCTAGACTACCAAACAAACCTCCAACGTAATATTGCAGGTTCGAAATTTTTACGTTGCTAATAACAAAATAATTCCCATCAAAAGTACCACCAAAAGAGTCTTGTTCCTCTGATGTGCCATCTATATTTTGCTCTACACCAATCGGTGTCCATTCAATACCTGCAAGATCGATATTGTTACCAAGGTAAACCGTCTTACCGCTGAACGTGTTGCCGCTGTTTACCAACCGCGCAAAGCCTGCCAACTGTTCCGCCGTATAAATTGTAAATTCCGTTTGCGAAGAGGTATACCACGTAGTATCCGTCGTGCCGTCCCACTGATCAACAGAAGGATTAACGGGAGGTTCTACAGGAGGCTCTACGGGAGGTTCTACGGTTTCTTCCCAAACCGCATACAACGTAACGTCGGAAGAACCGATCGTGAACGTTTTAGTACCGTTTTCGGTATACGTAGGCGTGGTCGCATTTCTGTCCGTAGACCAACCGAGGAACGTATAACCGTACATCGAGGGGATATAATCGAATTTAACCGTTACCGTGTCGCCGCTCGAATACGTCGTACCGTCCGTGGGCAGGTTTTGCGAACCGCCGTTTGCATTATAGGAAACCGCCGAATAACCGTAACTTGCGGTTGCCGTTCTCGTTGCCACAACGTTTCTGTTTGCGTCTTTAATGAACGCCGTTATTTCATAAGTTCCTCTCGGTGCACCCCCCTCTAACTGGAACGTCGTGCTAAACGGCGTCGAGGTCGTGGGGATTGTTACACTGTATTCTTTACCGCCGTATTGTGCAATGTTTGAAGCGCAAACGGCCTTATATTCTATCGTATAAGATTCCTGCGTGTACGCGTTTGCGGTTAACGTAGCCGATACCAAACCCGACGAAGAAATCGACGCGCTAAGGTCTGCGTTTTCAATACCGGTTTGAGGGGTTACAATAGGCCCGGAAGTTCCGTTAACAACCAAGTTGACCGTTCTCGTATACACCCAGAAATGGGTACATCCATTCGTACAAGTTACCTCTAACGACAGGTGATACGTATGCCCATATTCCAAAAGATTTGCCGGAATCGTAAAATTACTGGTATTCCAAGTGTTGTTTTGACCGGACAAATATCCGGAAAGTTTTACCGTATTGGACGCAGTCTCGTCCACTAAGTAAATGTAGTCCCTTTCATTACAACTGCTACTGCCTATTTCGTCAACGTCGTACGAATAAATGTTAAGGTTGATGTTTTCAATCGTATTCGTCAATACTTTGAACCCTAAACCAAGTCTAATCGTATCGACAGACGTGCCGTCTTCTGCATACAAATCGTACCCACCGTTGGTGTAGGAATCCTCATCATAATTTGAAGAGGAACTATAATTTCTCCCCTCACCGGTCGCACCGCTATTGAAAAGGGAATAGTTCGCGCCGCCAGCCGCAGTAATTTCAACCACACCCGAAGGGGTAGGCGTATTAGGCGTATTGTTCAAGGAAACCGTTTCCACGTTGACTCTGTAAGACGCCGAACCGCTAGAATACGCATACGCTTTTATGTAATACGCGGTATTCGCCGTACAATCGTGCGTAATGCTGAAATTGTTCCCATCGCCGTCGTCATCATCCGTTTCAATCGTATTACCGTTGGCGTCTAACAACGCACCGTACGGATCGCCGGACTGATTAGACGAATAGAACTTATACGTACCGCTTTGCGTCGGCACAAACTTGAAATATCTGGGATAACTTGCCGAAACACTGCTAACGCTTACGGAAGAACTCGCCGTAATGGTCGAATACGACGAAGGCGCCGCCGCATCTGCCGTTTCCGCTTTTAACGTCGTAGGAATCAAGAAACCAAACGCCATCACAACCGCCAAGACGATTGCAAGCAACTTCTTCTTCAAAGAAACCTTTCTTTTTGAACCTGTCATTTTCTTTCTCCTTTTTTATTCATTTACGGTTATCGTGCCGTTTACAATCTTAAAGGTAATCGAGACTACGTTCTCGTCGTATCCCTTTGCTTTGATCAAAATACTGTGGTCGCCCAAAACGGCGTCTTCCGATACGTCAAAGGTCAAAAGCAATACTTCGCCGTTTGCAACGTTGGCATAACCGGCATCCCAAAGGAATTTACTACCGCTCCCTAATACGTCGGGCGCCGTAAAATCCATTGCCGCCAAAGCCGTGCCTTTTTCCGCTTTTACCAACGTCAATACTTCTTCGTCAAAAGTAACCGTCAATTCCAAACCGATAACGCCGGGATTATCCGCAATAGAAATCGCAATGCTTACTTGCTCGCCTGCGCTGACGCTAATCGTCCCCACGCTAATGGTAGGATTAAAATCACAGATCACGCATTTGCCGTTTCCGTTTACCTTATTGTGCGCTTCGTCCGTTCCCGTTTTCACACCGCAGCATGTGTAGCCTTGGCAGTGCGTCGTTCTCGTTTTAATCCATCCCAGCTCGCCTGCGTGCACAGACGGATCTAAATCACCAAATTCTTCGCTGCACACGTCGCAAATCTTTTTGGCAATACAGGTCGCTACGTCCTCGGAGGTATGCTCACCGAAACCAAGCGATCTCGTTTCCGTTTCACCGCAATGATAACAAGAACGGGTTTCTTCCCCCTCTTGGTTACACGTCTTCTCCGTCGTTACCGTCCAATCACCGAAACTATGTTCACATTCCGGCGCCTCCGAGGTCGAAGAATCTTCACTGGAATCCTCACTAGACTCCTCGCTGGAATCCTCGTCGGGATACCAACCACCGCCGCCGGGGAACAAACCGCCGGAATTTTCTTCCGACGTATCCGGATTCAAATAATGGTCCGTGATGTCACAGGATGAAAAACCAAACACCCCGAACATCGTCACGCAAAGGCACAGAATAGTAAGAAAATATTTTTTAATGCTTCTCACGTTTTACCCTCCATTTTTTGTAGCTTTTATTTTTTATTGATTCTTACCACCTTCATATAAAGCCGAGAACGCTGTCTTTTTATCCTCTCTAAATCTTTTTTACGAATACTTGTAAAAATAAATAAACTCCTACACTATATATAATACATCTATCTTATGCTTTTGTCAAGTACTTTGTTCCATTATCTTCCATTTTTTTACTTTGTAAAAACTATTATCATACTATACCCGTGGAAAACTGTTTATCACAAAAAAAACGAGACTTCGTACAGCCAAAGTCCCGTTTTTATTTTCTTTGTGTTTACAGTAATAACATAAAGCAACCGCCTTGCGTGGTACGCGCCCTAAATCCGTAATATTTTCCGTCTTGCCCTTCGTACCAGTCGCTAAACGGCACTCGATCGGGCGAAGATTTCAAAAATTCGTCCAAAGCAGCGACAAAGATTTTACGCTCTTCAATATCGTCCGTCAAGCGAGCCACCCACATCAGCCAGTCGCTCTTGGTGTACATTTTTCGGCTGTCCAGCGGCGTGCCGTATTTTTCCATCTTTGCAAGGTAGCATTTGATTTCCTTGGCGAAAGTCTTTTCGTCGAACAAGCCCAACCCAAGCACTCTGTCAAAGGCGAAATTGTATTTTAAGCTAAACGTTTCCACGCCTGTATCCCACGTCAACGGCAGGTGTGTCTTGCCTTCGCCAAACGCCGTGATTTCCCTTGCGAACTCTTCGGCAATTTTGCGGTATTTCGCACCGTTTTCTTTATCGCCGCTCTCACTAAGTAATTGCGCATACGCGCCGATTCCTACCGTCGCCTTAATCGCCAAATTCACATTGTTTTCCAAATGCCCTGCGAAATCGTCCGTACAAAGCTGATTGCCCGGCTTTAAGCCGTATTTCACAAGGTATTGTACCCATTTTTCGCACAAGTCCTTATTCTCCGTGAAAAAGGCAATATCTTTGTCCTTTTGATAAACCGCCGCAAACATCACCAGCATATTGGCGCATTCTTCCACCGGCATTTGCATGTTGAAATTGTACGCGTCGAAGCTTTCGGGCAAGATATACATGGGGTAATGGGTTTTGAACGTATAATACAAATGCCCTTCGTGCAGTCTTGCAATATATTTCGTCTTTTCCTCGTTAACGCCGTACACCTGACCGCCGCAAACGGGATACGTGCCTGCGTCGTGGGGCGCAAAATCGTATTTCCAAACGGGCATGCGCGCAAATTCCAAAATCGGGCGCATCATACCTTTTACGAGTTCGGGATTGTATAAAAGGAACAAAGGCATGGACGGATAGGATACGTCCACCGTCGCAATACAGCCGTTAGAACCGCATTCTTTAGACAGCCACAAAATCTCGCCGTTTTTATCCGTAACGAGCTTATGCGCGGCAATACATTGGCGCAACGAGGCAAACAAAACCCGTGCATACGCGTCGCCGTACGGTTTCGTACGGGAAAGCAGGTCGTTTTCAAACGCCTGCAATTTTTCTTCCGCCGCCGCGCGGCACAACCACATGTCCGTCAGCGCGTCGAAAATCGTATGTTTTTCAAGATAATAGCCCTTGCGGTAATCGCCGTAATAATCAATGGAAATTCGGTCGTCAAACCCGAGTAAAATCGCGCCCTTTGCGCCTGTGTTCATCGCGCCGATATATTTTTCGTCGCTATCCGCCGCAAAAGCACGGTAACCGTTTGCCAAATACCCTTGCAATTCGTCCTCGTCCAATACCCATGCCTGCTGCCCTGCGAGGTAATAATACCCCCAGTCTGCGCCCCCCACATCGGCGCTGGGCGACATCGGCATCTGCCTAAGCAAGCCAAACGTTGCCGTTTCAAACCCGTCCATCGGCACAACGATGGCGCGCACACGCTTGTCAAACACTTCGGGTACGTTGTTGTAGCAAAGATTTCTGTTCACGAACAGCGAAATTTCCGCGTTATCGTCCCCTACGATTTCGTAGTCCATATAGCATACGGGCATGGACAACAGCTCTAAATCGTTCAAGGGCAACGGTGAAACAAAACGGAGTTTGAGCGTCGTTTTTCCGCACAAAAATTCGTATTCCGTCGCAAACGCCGTCACGTTTAAGCCCGTCTGCACCGCTTTTTTCACGTTAAAGGGCAAGAATTTTTTTCCGTCACCCATAAAATAATAAGTTTCCCCGTTCGTTTTCAAAAAACCGTAGATTTTCTTCTTTTCACCGTACCACGTTTCCACGTCGCTATCGTTCAAATTTTCAGTCGCCGACCAAACGGAAAAATTAGGATCTTTCACAAACAAGGGATAAGCAGGCAATATACGTTCCATTTTTCATTTTCTCCTTTATGCTTTTACATAGTAAATCGTTTTATTATTTTTGTTTTTCGCGTCAATGATTTCGCCAACCTCTAAAACCACGTTAAAGCCGTCGTTTTCCACCGTCAACGCGGTCACGTCCCCCTCTCTTTCCCAACGCACCGAGATTTTTCTGCCGCCGTTTTCAAAATCTGCCGCCGCCCATTCCAAGCCGCAATCAAATTTAGGCGCGATACGTACCGTATCCGCCGACAGTACGTTCAACCCGGCGAGCGCCTTATAAAACCACGCCGACACCGTACCCAAGAAATGGTGATTGAGGGAAACGATAAAATTATTGCCGTCCTTTCTCTTGACGTACTCGGTCGACTCTTCGTATTCTTGGAACCCTTCGAACAAGGTGGTCGCCCCGCGTTTTTCCACCCAGTAGCCGTGGCTAGGAAAACGAGGCTCAGCAATCAATTCCACGGCGAGCGCGCTGTCCCCACGTTCGGAAAGTTGGTCAAAGATATATTTTAAGCCGAAACAACCCACTTTGATACGGTTATTATCGCGCTGAATAAACGCTTTCAAATGCCCGTATGCCTGTGCCTGTTCTTCTTCCGTGAACACGCCGTACGCAAGCGCCAAAGTCTGCGCCGTCTGCGTTTTGCACGTTACCATACCGTTTTCAACGTATTTTTTACGGAACGCCGCAATCATATCCGCCCGTCGTTGCGATACGTCCTGCATGTAATCCGTTTTCCCAACCGTTTCAAAGAGCGAGGCGGCTTTCGCCATAAAGTCAATATAATTGAGAGAATTACCCACTTCCGTCGGCGTTTGGCGCACCCAGTTATCGCCGCCGATTTCTACCCATTCGCCAAGCCCGTAATCAATCAAACCCTCGTCCGTGATTTTCGTCTTGACAAAATCCAAATACCGTTCTAAGGCGTCCAAATTCTCTTGTACGTATGCTTTATTTCCCGTGAAAAGGTGCATAAGATAGGGCAGTTCCACGATAACCGTATCCCAACCCATACCGCCGCCCCAAGCGTACCCCCACGTATCGGTAGGCACTATCCCGGGGAACGCGCCCTCTTTTTGCGCGCCGCGGATATTGACCAGCCATTCTCTAAATGACGCCGTCGGCTCAACATTATAATACATATACTCTGCGGAGAGCACCACGTCCCCCGTCCAACCGTTCTTTTCACGGTGCGGACAATCGGTGGGGAAATGATGAAAATTCGTCAATGCGCTGCGGACGGCGCATGCTTGCACCTTGTTAATCGTTTCGTTACTGCACGAAAAACGTCCGCGTATCGGCGTATCGTTGTGGAACGTCACAAACGTCAGCAAATCTTCCGTGGCTTGTTCCGCCGTAATCCCCTCCACGTAAACGTAGCGAAAACCGTGATAGACGAACGACGGCGTATAGGTTTGCTTGCCGCCCTTACAGGTGTAAAAATCTTTCTGCACGTACTCTATCTGCGTTTCGCCGTGACCGATATTCATCAAATTTTGCATATCCAACACGCCGTTTTGCACAACTTCGCCGTGCGTCATAACGATTTTTTGCCCCGATTTTCCGTCGATGGATAGACGGCAGACGCCCGATTCGTTTACCCCGAAATCGTAAAGAAAACCGTCTTTACTCGGCGTAATTTTCACCGCTTTTAATTCCTCTGCGGTCTTAATCGGTTGGGATTCGCATTTCTTATACAAGCCCGTGGGCGCGTCCGCCAAAATCGGTTTTCTGCCCTGCGTAAAAAGGGTTTCTTCCTTGCGCGCGTCGTACCGTTCGCCGTTGCGGTAATCGTCAAAGAGAATGGGCGAATCGTACGCCGTCCAGCTTTCGTCCGTCGTCAACACGCAGTTTTCGCCGTCGTACAACCCCAAATAGAACTTGGGCGCAGCCCGATAAGACGCCTTGTCAAATTCCCAACCGCCGTGGCTGTTAGAGTTGACGAAACCGTTGCCCAGCAACACGACGATAGAATTATCCTTTGCCTTTAACAACGCCGACACGTCGTATTCGTCGTAGTAAACGACCTGATTTGGGTTGGAAAAATACGGTGCAAGCCAGCCTTTGGTAATTTCTTTGCCGTTTACCCAAAGACGGTACAAGCCCACCGCAGAAATTTCCAACCGCGCATTGCGCCCGTCGTAATCGAACTCCCTCTTGAACAAAGGAGCGCAAATGTGGTTTTCCAACCTGTTAAATTCTGTCGTCGCCGCTATGTATTGTCGCATACTTTTACCTATCAAAAATCAATTTCTTGCACGAACGTATGCGCAGATTTTTTCCGCCAAAATACGGTGTCCTTTATCGTTTGGATGCAACCCGTCTACCGTCAACCCGTCGCTGCCGTCGTTGGTCGCAGGGATCGGAAATTCGTCGTCAAAATTCATGGTTTCAATCCCGTGCTTTTGCAAAATCTCTTTCATAAGCGACACATACGTGGACAACGACGCAACCGCCTTTTCTTTACTACCATCGCCGTAAACGTTGTCTTCGTCGTAACGATGCAAAGGCAAAATAAAGCAAAGCTTTTCCTTACCGTAACGAGCGGACAGCTTATTAATCAGCGAATTGAGCGCACCGCAAAAGGTATATTCGTCCGTGCTTTCGATATCGCCAAGCGCCGCGTCGCCGTGGCCGTAATCGTTCGTTCCGCCAAACACGAACACCAAATCTGCGTCGCCTGCCATGCCGTCAGCGCGCAATAAAAAATCTTGGTCGTAATCGCTAGGCACGGTTTGTTTTGCAATACGCGTACCACCAACGCCGTAATTTCTCGCCTCGCAGTTCAAAAGCTGACCTACTACGCTCACGTATTGCGTTTCCACACTGCTTGCGCCTGCCCCTTGCGTAATGCTGTCGCCCAAAAAATTGATTTTCATATTGTACTCCTTATGAAACCACTAAAATTTTGTTTTAGTATACCACGATTACAAACAATAGTCAAGGCTATGGAAAAATATTTTTACAAATATTTTTCCATAGCCCTGTTACTACGTCTTTTTATTTAATTGTTACAAAACGTTATGTCCGAGCGTTTAGATTTTTACGCCGCCGACGAACACGTCCGAAACGCAGACCGTATCGTCAAAAACCACGATATCCGCGTCCTTATCCGCCGCCAACACGCCCTTGTTTACGCCCAAAATCTTGGCAGGCACTTCCGTGAGCATCTTCACCGCCGTTGGAACGGAAAAACCGCATTCGTTAACGAGCGTCCGCACCAAAACGTCCGCCGTCGCTATGCTCCCTGCAAATGCCGAACGGTCTTTCAATTTACAAACGCCGTCCTCGACGATAAATTCCGTACCGCTCATCACCCCTTCCTTGATGTCCGTCCCTGCGATTTCCAAACTGTCGGTGATCAGCGCCACCCTATCTGTTCCCTTGATTTTGACAATCATCTTGATAAGGTCGGGGGGCAAATGCTTTCCGTCCGCAATAATTTCCACGTACAGTTCGTCGCGCAGATACGCGCTCTCTATCACGCCAAGCGAACGGAAACCGTGGTCGCGCGTGACCGTGGACGTACAACTGTACAGATGCGTAATCAGGTTGCAACCGTTATCGATTGCCACCGCCATATCGGGGTATTTTGCGTCCGTATGCCCTGCCGACGCAATAATACCGTGCTCGGTAAGATAACGGCAAAATGCACCGTCTTTATCGTTTTCGGGGGCATACGTCCAGCGAACAACGCTCTTTCCGTACTCTTCAATCAAGCTCTCGTAATCGGCTTTTATCGGCGGCGTGATAAACACGGGGCATTGCGCACCGCACTGTTTTGCGGACAGGTACGGACCCTCCAAATGCGCGCCCAAAATGTTCCCCTTGGCTTTACCGCTCTTTTTCGCCTCGTCGATGTGGATTACGGCTTGTTTCATAGTTTCAAACGAGCCAGCCGAAATCGTGGGCACGATCGTCGTCGTACCGTGTGCCAAATGATAATTGCACCCCTCGACGACGTCAGACACTTCGCTGTTCATAAACGCATGACCGCCAGCGCCGTGCGTGTGCATGTCGATAAAGCCTGCGCTGACGTACTTGCCCGTAAAATCGTAGCTTTCGTCCGCAGGTTTATCCACCGCGGAAACCTCGGCAATTACACCCTTGTCCGCGTACACGTATCCGTCGAAAAGCGTTTCTCCGACGATAATTTTATCGCTCTTAATCTTTATCATAACAATTTTGAACTCTGGTCGTCCAGATACAGTTTCGCATTCTCTTGCAAACGCAAAATACTTGCAGGGCAATGCTCGTCAATGCTGCCGTTGAGGGTTTCGTATACCGCCTTTGCTTTGGTAGGCGCAGGCACGATACAAAACAGGTACGGCGCGCGAACGAGCGTCGGCACGGTGAGCGTCATGGCTTGCGTAGGCACTTTGTCAATGCTCGCAAAGCAACCGTCGTTGACCTGTTGCTGACGGCAAACCTCGTCCAACGTAACAGGCTTTACCGTCTTTTTGTCGTTAAAATCTGCCACGGGGGGGTCGTTGAACGCAATATGTCCGTTTTCACCGATACCCATTACCACGATATCCGTTGGATTTTCGTCGAGCAATTTACCGTATCTGTCCGCCTCTTTTTCGGGGTCAGTCGCCGTAATATCGATATAGTTCACGCTCTTAAAGGGCACAAGCCCGAAAATGTGTTCTTTCAAAAAGTTGCCAAACCCCTGCGGAGCGTCTTTATCCAAGCCGATATATTCGTCCATGTGGTAGGCGTTTACCCTGTTCCACTCGATACTCTTATCTTCTACGAGTGCTTTCAAAACATCATTCTGCGACGGAGCAGCAGCAAAAATCATGTTGATTTCCGCTTTTTGCGACAATAACTCGGCAATTTTTGCCTTGATGTCCCTCGCCGCCGCCTCGCCCATCAGCGTTCTATTTTCGTAAATTTCCACCTGCAATTTATCTACCTGAATACTTTTCATACTAATCCCCGCAATTTTTCTACGGCGTCCGTAAACGCCACCTGTTGATTTTCGTATTTGTACGGATTATCAAATTTCTTCCCCACCAAAGCGTTTAAGCCCGAAAAGGTCTGCAAATGTGGTTCTAAGGTCATAAACGTATCCTTTTTCCCCTCTGCCTTGTACCTATCCAATACCGCTTTGATTTGCGCCTCGCCCTTGCCCGGAGGCACGATTGCCCCCGCGTACAGCGAGTCTTTAACGTGAAAATACTCGATATAGTCTTTTAATTTTTCATACGCACGCATGGGGTCGTGTCCGTCCAAAACGAAATTTCCCATGTCTAATACCGCTTTTAATCTGCCGCCGAAATATTGCATCAATTCCAAGCATTTTTCAGGGGATTCGCCGTAGATTTTCGCCTCGTTTTCGTGGCAGAACGTTACGCCGTACTCCTCGGATATTTTCACTAGCTCTTCCATGTTGTCGTAGACCTGTCCCTTGCACTCTTCCCTCGTCTTGCCCTCGGGCAGATAAAAGGAAAACACGCGCACGTATTGCGCCGACAGTTCGTTTGCCGTGTTGCAAATTCGCTTGGCAAGTTCTCTATGCGCCGCCATATCGCCGTCTAAACGGATTTTCCCCAACGGCGAGCCGATTGCCGACACTTTGATACCGTAATCCGCCAACACCTTTTTCATATCGGAAACCTCGTTCTCCGTTAATTCGGAAACGTTTTTACCGTTTACGCCGCGCGCCTCCATATATTCGATACCGTACCCGTTTAACGCCTTGCATTGTTCCACAAGGTCCTGCGAATACTCGTCGGAAAATGCCGACCATATCAATTTTGCCATAATACTCCCCCTTTGTATAGGTCGTTTTTACAGAACGGTCATTTTTTACCGCCTGTCCGCTACTATTATAACACGGTTTTTGCAAAAACTCCATTAACAAATATCCAAAAACAGATTGCCAATGCTCACTTTTTTCTTTGAAAATGCGGCGAACGGGGTTTCCCTCACGAAAAACCCCGTTTTTGATTGTATTCGCCGTTTTATTTATACTTTTTCCTGCCAAACGGTGATATTCGCGTTTTCGTCGTCGTAATTCTTACCTGCCTGCGCATAATCGCAAAGGGTAATCTTACCGTCTTTCGTCGCAATTTCGTAGGCTACGTTGCTGTTAAACGCCGTGTTCTTCACACGTCTTGCGCGGACGTTTTTACCGTTTCTCGCCGTGATTGCCACAGGCTTGGTGATGTCTTCAAAACGGCAATCGCGCGCCAACGTAATAGGACCTTGCGTAAACGCAATTTTCTTGTTCAAAACCCACATCTTCACGGGCGCTTTGAAACGGATTTCCACTTTGTCCTTATTCCAAGCGCGATGGATAACGAGGTAACCGTTCTTTTCTGCGCCGTCCGCCTTTTCGCCGTTTACGTACACGCAGAAATCTTCCGCCCATTCGGGAATACGCAAACCCAAAGCAAAGTTTTGTCCCTTGCCGTTTACGTTGATTTTCGCGCCCTTATACGCATAGGGATTTGCATACACGTCCACGTTGATTTTTTCACCGAAATCATCCGTCTTGAAACGGCAATCGTTGTACATATTGACGTACACGCCGTCCTCCCCTTTCATCACCGCAAACAAGCCCATGATTGCCGTACCTGCCGCGCCGATACATACACAGCAACCGTACGATTTGCCCTCTTGCATTACTTGGCAACCGCCTACGCGAAGTCCACGTCTGTCGTGGAACAGGGGACTGTAACTGTCAAACGGGAACGGTTCAAGCAATTTTACGAGATGCATCGTGCCTCCGCCATCCCAAGTACGCGCGCTAGTACGAGTCATCTGTTGTTCTTCGTTGTTGACCGCACCGTACAAGGCGTTCAAGCCCGATTTTTCGACGTACGCCGCATATTTTGCGTTGCCCGTCAAAGACAGTAGTTTTGCACAAAGTTTCAAGAACGTTACGGTTACGCAGGTTTCCTGCATAACGTCGTTGGCGGCAGGTTCGGTCTGCGTTTTGGACGAGTTATCCAAAAACTCGTGCCAGCACCCCGAACCGCCGATAATGGTATAGTCCGTTTCCACCAACATATCCACGAAATTTTCCGCCGCCTGCAAATGATCGGGATTGCCCGTCACTTTGTAATATTCGAGCAGCCCTTCAAAACAGCTCATCATCTCATACGCTTTCGTGAAAGGGAATTGATAGGGATACATGGTCTTATTCAGACAGGTTTCAATCAAATTGAAATTCTCGCCAAATCCCGTATTCACCAAATACGTAGCGAAATCAAGGTATTTCTGTTCGCCCGTCAAAACGTACAGTTTTACAAACGGTTCTAAGATAGAACAGGAGTTCAGCGCGCCCCAATTCCCCGATGTTTCAAAAACAGTCTTTTGTTTTCTGCCTTCACCGACGTGTTTTACGATATAGTTCGCATGGCGTTTCATTGCACCAATGATTTTCTTTGCCAACGCCTTGCTCTTGCAAATATCCAAAAAATATTCCATGCCGAGCAGAATATATTTTCTCGCCCACATATCCCAACCGTTAAATTCGCTTTCTACGGAATAGGTGGAAATACGCCCGTTCTTTTCCTGTGTGGACAGCAAATCGTTGATGGTAGCCACCAAAACCGCATACAGCTTTTCGTTTTTCGTTGCGCGGTAAGTAAGCGCCGCGCCGCGCATCATTTTGCCCCAGTATTCGCCGCGCCAGCCCCAGTTGTTAGCGTCCCAACGCGCACGAAACTGTTCTACGAAAAGCGTCCATTTTTCCGCGTCCAACAGCTGTTTTTCAATGGTAAAATCAATCAGCTTTCCGCCGTAACCTTGCAATTTGCTTTCCCCTGCGTTAGGGAAGTTCAACGCCGCTTTTTTCATACTGTTTTCTCCTTATAAAATATCGCTTGCGTATACGGGAAAGTTTTCGCAAATTGCCTTTACTTCCGCACGTACTTCGTCAAAACAATTTTCTTTTTCTTTAATCACGCGCGCAACAAGGCGAGCTACTTTACGGCACTCTTCTTCCTTAAACCCGCGCGAAGTTACCGCCGGCGTACCGATACGAAGACCGCTTGTGATAAACGGCGAAGTCGTTTCAAACGGAATTGTGTTCTTGTTTGCCGTAATATGCACTTCGTCCAACATCTTTTCCAACTCTTTGCCCGTTACGCCCGTTTCGCGTAAATCTAACAGCATCAAGTGGTTGTCCGTACCGCCCGATACCAA
>JAZNXZ010000119.1:0-2573 GCA_045594165.1 Candidatus Scatosoma sp. | reverse complement strand
TTGGGCGCAAAGTTCAAGAAAAAAGAGTGCGAGGCAAGCGTTGCCGAGGCGCAAATCAACGGGGAAAAGGTTATCCTTGCCCGTCCTTTGACGTATATGAATAACTCGGGCAGAGCTGTCAAACAACTCATGGCAAAATATAAAATTGAAGAGCGTAATCTTATCGTGATTTACGACGATTACGATTTACCCAAAGGCAAGGTACGTATCCGCGCCAGCGGTAGTGCAGGCACGCACAACGGTATGCGCAGCATTATCGGAGAAACGGGGTTGAAAGATTTTCCCCGTATCCGTATCGGTATTCGCGACGAAAACGTGGATATTCCCATTATCAATTACGTATTGTCGGAAGTTCGCAAGGACGATTATCCGTTGTTTGGCGAGGCTTGCCACAAGGCGGGGGAAGCGGCGGCGGATTTTGCGCGCGGCTTAGATATTGAAAAGGTAATGTGCAAATATAATTAAGGTTGCTAAGAAATGAAACGCAATTTTTTCACGCTTGAACAAATAGGCGAAGAATACGCCTTATATGCGGAAGAACTCCGCCGTGGCCCGCCCACGGCGTTTTTCGGCGTTTCGGATTCTTTGAAATATCTGTTGGCGGGGCTGACGCCGTACCCCGTCGTATATATCACGGCGGACGGCGTGTCGGCGCAAAAAGCCGCCGAAAACATTGCCGCTCTGTCGGGAAAACAGACGTCTGTGCTGGCGGCAAAAGACGAGGTTTTGCTCCACAGAAAAGCCCTTTCTAAGGACTCGCTTTTTAAGCGTATCGACGGTATTCACGCTTTGCAAACGGGGGGCGAAATCATCACGGCGGAGATTTCTGCGCTCTGTCAGCTTTTCCCTAAAAAATTGCCGTCGATTACCTTTACCGAGGGGGAAGGTTACGAGTTTACGGAAGTCCCGAAAATGCTTGTACAGATGGGGTACGTGCGCGTGTTCGAGGTAGAAAGCCGCGGTACGTTTGCCTTACGCGGGGATATTTTAGATATCTATCCCGTAGGAGCAAAGAATCCCGTCCGTATTGATTTCTTCGGTGATACGGTGGAAAAAATTAAACCCTACGATATTACGACGGGCGACCGTCTTTCGGGTATCAAGCAAATCACGGTGCTTGCGGCGAGCGACGTTATCGTAACGGATAGGGATAAAGAACAAATCAAAATTGCCTTGGAAAAAGGATTGAAAAAATACAAAACGTCGGGGGCGTATACACGGGCAAAAGAAATTGCAGAGGAAATTTTAAGCAGCGAAACGTGCGACGACGCCTTTTTATTGCCGCTTTTGGAAAATAGCACCGATTTCTTTTCGGTTTTACCCGAAAACGCCGTGTTGATTTTTGACGAGGGGAAGACGCTTTGGGATAAATTCAACGCTTTGTATAAAGAGCATGAAGAACGTTTTCAAAGGCTGTTCGACGGCGGCGAGGCGTTTGATTTTACCCAGAAGCAGTTTATTGATAAGCAGGTGTTTTTGGATAAGATTGGCGGAGTGCGCCGCGTTGCCATGCAGACGTTTACGGGCAACCCGTTCTTCTTCCAACCGTTGCGAACCTTTAATTTTACCGCCACGCCGACGACGCGTTATCTCAACGGCGTACCCGCGCTTTTGACGGATATTTCCAACTGGACGAAAGGTGGGTATCGGGTACTGCTCTATTGCGGGGATAGCGCGCGCGCCGTAAAACTTTCTGAAACGCTGGGCGAGGAATACCTTTCGACGGTGAAACTCCCCGACGAACTTTCTCACTTGAAAGGGGTATGCGTTTTAGAAGACGCGCTGGATAAAGGCTTGGTGTTGCACGATTGTAAATTGGCAATCGTCGGCACGGGGGATTTGTATACCAAAGTTCGCGATACAAGGCGTATCCGCCGTAAGCGCGGGGACATGTTCTCTGCACCCGAAGTAGGGGATTACGTTGTCCACGAAACGCACGGTATCGGCAAGGCCGTCGGTATGAAAAAGATTGAAACGACGGACGGTACGAAAGAATATGTTGCGGTTGCCTACAAAGACGGCGATATGCTGTACGTGCCTGCGGAAAGTATGGACGTACTCTCCAAATACGTAGGGGACGCCGCGCCCACGTTAAGCAAAATCGGCGGGGCGGACTTTGAACGCGTCAAAGCCCGCGTTAAAGCGTCGCTGAAAAAATTGGCGTTCGACTTGAAACAGCTATACGCGGAACGCGCCGAAAACCGCGGTTATCCTTTCCCCGAAAACGAAATTTTTATGCAAGAATTCGAGGACGCGTTCCACCACGAACTCACGCCCGACCAGGCAAGTTCCGTACAAGAAATTAAGGCGGATATGTGTTCGCGCAAGGTCATGGACAGATTGCTTTGCGGGGACGTGGGGTTTGGAAAGACGGAAGTGGCGTTCCGCGCGATATACCTTTGCGTTCTTGCGGGAAAACAAGCGGCGCTGATGTGTCCGTCTACGGTGCTTTGTTCTCAACATTTTAATACGGCGTTGGCGCGGTTTTCCGATTTTGGAGTAACCGTGGCGTGTCTAAACCGTTTTAATACGCCCAAAGAGCAGGCGCGTATTTTGAAAGGCTTGGAAGAGGG
>JAZNXZ010000118.1:0-8407 GCA_045594165.1 Candidatus Scatosoma sp. | reverse complement strand
CCTTGCCTGCGCGAATGTACGGCGCAAGCAGCTTTTCTGCTTTGGCAAGACTGCCCTTGCTGACGTCCGACAAAATCGCCCGTTCGCAAAGCCCGTTTTTTAAGACGTACTCCGAACAATAGCCATGGTCGCAACCCACGTCCGCAAATACTTTCGCAGGCGTCAACAACGAACAAAGCGTATCGATACGTTTCCCGTAGCCCATGCTTATTCGAGGAAATCCTTCAAACGCTTGCTGCGGGAAGGATGACGGAGTTTTCTAAGAGCTTTGGCTTCAATCTGACGGATACGTTCACGGGTAACGTTGAACTCTCTGCCCACTTCTTCCAACGTTCTGGGCTTACCGTCGTCGATACCGTAACGCAAACGGAGCACCTTTTCTTCACGCGGAGTAAGCGTATCCAAAACGCCCAACAACTGTTCTTTGAGCATGGTAAAAGCCACCGAGTCACTGGGCGTCGTCGTCTTTTCGTCCTCGATAAAATCGCCCAAATGACTGTCCTCTTCTTCGCCGATCGGCGTTTCCAAAGATACGGGGTCTTGCGCAATCTTCTGAATTTCGCGCACACGGTCTTCCGTTACGCCCATCTTTTCCGCAATTTCCGCAGGTGTAGGCTCACGGCCGAATTCCTGCAACAACACGCGTTGCACTCTCGTCAATTTATTAATCGTTTCGACCATATGCACGGGAATACGAATCGTACGCGCCTGGTCGGCGATTGCACGGGTAATCGATTGACGAATCCACCACGTTGCGTAGGTGGAGAATTTGAAACCCTTTTGATAATCAAATTTTTCCACCGCTTTCATCAGCCCGAGGTTACCCTCCTGAATCAAATCGAGGAAAAGCATACCGCGCCCTACGTAACGTTTTGCAATGGAAACAACCAATCTCAGGTTCGCTTCCGAAAGGCGTTTTTTCGCCGTTATGTCGTTTTCCGCCATACGCTTAGCAAGTTCCACTTCCTCGTCCGCAGAAAGCAAAGGCACACGACCGATATCTTTGAGATACATCTTTACAGGGTCATCCAACCCAATATCGGAAAGAGCCTGTTCAAACAATTCTCTATCGCGCTGTTCTTCGTCCACGATTTGAACGCCAGCCTCTTCCAACGCCTTGTACACACGTTCCATCTGCCCTGCGTCCATATCGATTTTTTCTACGACGTCGCAAAGCGCGTTGTTGGAAATACAACCCTTTTTACCGTAGTCGTTGATGATGCTTTCAATCAGCTCGTTCAATTTTTGCTCGGATACGTTCATCTTTTTATCCTCCGTTTATATACCGAAATCCTTTTGTTTTTTGATTTTTTTATTTTTTCGTTTTATTAACTTCTTTGGTTAACTTCTTTTGATGCGATTGCGTTTTTGAATCAACTCGCCCAATTTTTTCGCAATTTCGCGACGAACGCTTTCTTCCGTCGCCTTTGCGTATTCCTCGTTGCATTTCGCCACTTCTTCTTCCAACGCCTCCAACCGCAACGTCTTGACGCTGTCGGCAAAAAAACGCTCGGCAACCTCGCCCGAAAGCTTGTCCCCGTAATTCAAATCCAAAATAGCGTTAAACTCCGGACAGTTTTCGTCCAAAATTTCAAACAGCTCGCTGGGACGAACGCGTTCCCCCTTTTGCTCGCAATCGGTGATATACCTTGCGATAACGATATGCGTTTCGTTATGCAGGGGCAGTTCGGTTACCAGCAATTCTTTCGCATAAGGCGCGGAGAAGAGTTTCGCCGCCAAAATAAAGCGGAGCGCTTTTTGCTGTTTGTCCGACCCAGACGACACCTCGGAAAGTTTTTCTTGCAGATTGATAGTTTCCGTTTGCGTCGGCTCAATTTTCACGTTTTGCATATCCCTTTCCAACGCGTGGTAGGTAATACCCGTCTTGTCGCGGAGCTTTTTCAACAGCTCTTCGCGCACACTTTCACTTTCCGCCTCTTTGACGATTTTCAACGCCGCCGCCACGTATTTGCGCTTATCGTCCGTACGGGTTAAATCGTAACCGCGTTCCAACGCGTGCAAGCGGTAATCGATAACGGGCATAGCCTCGTCCAAACATTTTTGATACGCCGCCGCGCTTTCCCGCACGACTTCGTCAGGGTCTTTCCCCTCGGGTATCGGCACGACGCGCACCTCCAACCCTGCCTCTTTCAAGATATCCAAACTGCGCGCGTCCGCTTTTTGCCCCGCAAAATCGCCGTCGTAACTAATCAAAATTTTATCCGTATAGCGTTTGGCAAGCCGCGCCTGGTCCTTGGTCAACGCCGTACCCATAGTGGCAACCACGTTGGTAAAGCCCGCCTGATAGAGGGTAATCGCGTCCATTTGCCCCTCGACGAAAATCACTTCTTCAATGGGTTTTTCACGCTTTAATTTCTTCAACAGATTGACGTTGTACAAAGTCTTGCTCTTGTCGTACAGCATCGTACCCGACGTATTTTTGTATTTGCCAAATTTTACCTTTTCCAACTTTCTGCCGCTGAAAGCGACGACCTCGTCAAAGGCGTTGATAATCGGAAACACCAGCCGTTCACCCTGCGCGTCGTACAACCGTCCTTTCTCATTGACGGAAATCACGCCGCTATCCAACAAATCTTCCCGATAATAGCCCTTTTTACTTAAATATTCAGGCAAGGAATTATAATCGAGCGACGCACCAAGCCCAAACTTTTTCACCGTCGTCGGGGACAAGCCGCGCCCTGCGATATATTGCAAGTATTTATCCGCGCGCTCGTCACCGCTGTATAAATTGTTTAGATAGAACCGCGCCGTATCACGCAAAATCTTTACCAACACGTCGCGCTTTTTGCGTTTCTTCGCCGCCTCTTCGCTGTCGTAATCCCCCTCGGGAACGGTCATTTTCGCGCGCGCCGCAAGGATACGTACCGCACCTATAAAATCGGTGCTTTCAATCTCTTGCACAAAGCGCACGACGTCGCCTGATGCGCCGCAGCCGAAACAATGATAAAACTGTTCCCCTTCGTTGACGGCAAACGACGGCGTCTTTTCGTGATGAAACGGACAGCACGCCCAATAATTTCCGCCCTTTCTATCCAGCGCAACGTAGCTACGCAAAACTTCGATAATATCGTTTTTCTGTTTTAGCATCCGCATAAATTCGGCGTCTAAGCCTTTTGCGTTACTCACGTTACACCTCCTATCGAAAAAGTTTCAGGGATAAACAAGCCCTCGAATACGCTGATAGCGTATCGGTCTGTCATACCCGATAAATAATCGCACACGACGATTTCCTTTTCGTCGCGGTCTAATAATTGCAAATACGGTTGCGGTAATCTTTCCGCATGCGCCATAAAATATTCAAACAACTGCGTGAGCATACGTTCCGAACGTTCCTGTATCGATTTGTTCGCCAATTCGTACACACGCTCAAACATAAAGGAACGGAGTCGGTTGGTCGCCTGCATAATTTCGTCCGACATTTTTACGTACGGTTGTCCAAGCGACGTTTTATAAATATCCGCAATCGCCGTATTGATACGCGTTTTCGTGGCGTTACCAAGCAGAGCCACCGCGTCTTTGGGCAAATCTTCCGCCTTCAAAATCCCTGCCCGAATTGCGTCCTCGATATCGTGATTAATATACGCAATACGGTCGGCAAGGGATACAGCCTCCCCCTCTAACGTAGACGGCTTACCCGAGCTTTTGTGGTTCAAAATGCCGTCGCGGACTTCCTGCGTAAGGTTCAACCCCCTGCCGTTTTTTTCGATAACGTCCACCACGCGCAGGGATTGCTCGTTGTGTAAAAAGCCACGCGAAGAAAGTTTCGCCAGCACCCGTTCTCCCACGTGTCCAAAAGGCGTATGCCCCAAATCGTGCCCCAGCGCAATCGCCTCCGCCAAATCCTCGTTTAAGGAAAGCGAACGCGCAATCGAACGCGCTATTTGCGAAACGTCCAACGTATGCGTCAAACGGGTAATGTAATGGTCGCCCTCAGGCGCAAAGAACACCTGCGTCTTATTCTTTAAGCGTTTGAACGAATTACTGTAAATGATACGGTCGCGGTCGCGTTGAAAATCGGTACGGAAACCGCAACTCTTTTCTTCACGGCTTCGCCCCAGCGTATCCGCGGAACGCTTTGCATACGGCGATAAAAAAAGCTTTTCCTGTTCGCAAACGCGCTCTCGCACGCAAGAATATTCTTTTTCGTTCATAGCGGTTTCCCCCTTTTCTTGTTCGTTTTTTCGTATTTTCGGCAAAAGAGTTTTTTTATTTATACCCAAAAATATATTATTATAATAATATATTCGACAAAACTTTTTGATTTCCTCTTTTTTTGCGAAATTTTTTTCAATTTTTTTATTTTTTACGTAAAGAAAAAACGCTGCAAATCTTTGCAACGTTTTCATTGTATTCTTCATAACGCTAAGTTTTACTTTTTTTCAGGGCAAAACACGCAAAAACACCCGATACGTGTCGTAACGAACCGAAAAAATCGGCGTTCTTTCGTCTTAAATTCCTGCGTCGGCAACTGCAACCTCCGCCACGACCTCCGCCGCGGATTCGGGCGCGGATTCGGGCGCAATCGGTTGCAAAAACTGTTCTTTTGCCGCAGCGCGTTTCTGTTTTTTCAAATTACTCTTGCGCAAAATTTCTAATTTGTAAGAATTATAACGCAAAATAAACAACGACGGCAAATTCATAAACACGTTGATAATCGCTACGGGGATGGAAATTGACAACCAAAGGTTCATCTTCGGGAAGAACGGGATAAAACCAAGCAACAAAATAGCGAACCCGATAAACAAAATCCAAAAATGTCCCATTTCGCCGTAGCATGCCTCTAACAAAAATCTATCCAGATATTCCACGCTTTTCGGGTCGGCAATCTTATTTTTTCTAAATCCTGTAAAATGCCCGATTTCAGGCACGCTGTCCTTCCATTTTCTAATTTTCAGCTTTTCGTAAAAATTCTTTTCTTTTGCGGATACGGTATATATTTTGCTTTCGTGGTTTGCAAACTTCGTCGGCAATAATCGACACACGGTCGCCACCAAAACGTCCACGACTATCACCAAAAACGCCGCCAACGCCGTAAACCCTAAAATATAGAAAAAATTCATAGGAAAAACAAAAAACAGTATCGCGGCGATAAGTAATACGCTCACCGTGATAATCGATAAATACAATATCATGATTCCTTACTCTCCTTTTCTTCCGTTTTATCTTCCGCTTTTTCTTCCGTATCACCGTATACCAGCGGTATTCCGTATACTTCTTCGTATTTCGCCTTGCACAGCGCGTACGCTTCGTCTTTCATTTTTTCCGCGCCCGACTTTTCCCCAAGCGTCTGGTCGGGATAAATCGGCGGCATCACGTGCAACGTAAAGCGTTGCATCGGATACCCGTCCGCACCCAAACGTTCGTCGTCCGTCATGGTAATAAACATGGGCAAAACGGGTACGTTCGCGCGGTAAGCCATCTTGAAACCGCCCGCCTTGAAAGGACGGGGCTTGCGGTAATTCCACCACATACCTTGTTCGGGATAAATCAAAATCACTTCGCCGTTTTTAAGGAGCGTATTCGTCGCCGACATAAAATTAATCATAGTGCGGCGGTTGCTAGAAAGCGGCAACGTGTTGCAATGACGGAAGAAAAAACCGTACAAGCCGGGGAAGTTGGTATAATTCCCTTCACGAATAACCTTGTAAAGATATTTTTTCGGCAAATATTTGCGGATGCAATGGAACACTACGTAATTATCAAACGCGTGGAAATGGTTGCAGGTAATAATCGCGCCGTTTTTCATGCCCTCTTTCAAATATTCTTCGCCTTCCACCCCGTCAATGACCAAAATATTCTTTTTAATCAATTTCAAAAAATAATGGTCCGCAAGGAAATTAGCAACCTTTCTGCCGATTTTACTAGACAGTTTTTTGCACAGATAATCTACCTTGTCGGGAGCAAGCTCGGGGGCTTCGGGGTCGTTTTCTACGTCCTCGTCAAAACGCCCTTCCTTTTCATATTGCCGAATTCTTGCCAGCACCTCCAAACGGTCAGGGGCAATTTTTGTTTCGTCCATAATTAACTCCTTTCGTTTATCCTTAATAAAACAGTTTGACCGCCTGCATATATACAAGCGGTTTTTTATGCTGTTTCTATTGTTCTTTTTATGGGGTTCGTTTCGATACGTCCCCCGCCTTTTATACGTTTCCGTACATTTTGCCGTACACCTTGAAATATCCGTCGGGACGTGCAATTTCTTCTTCGGCAAGCGCTTTCAAATTCTCTTCGCAAAGCTTGTCGTCTTCCAAACCCTTTTCGTCGAAATTATCCAACATCCCTTTCAATAAATCGTAAAATTCCGTTCTTACGGCATATTCCCAGAAATATTCCTGATAGGGAATATCCCCGTAATGCCAAGGTTTCCACGTCATCAAATAATGCACGATTCTAAGTTCTTCTCTCGGCAATTTATCAGGTCCTACGGGCGTTTTGTTCCACGCGCGGGGCAGGCGCAAAATTCTGTCCTGACAGATGACGTTGAGGTAATCTTCGTCTTGAATCAAACGGAATTTGTATTTCCCCAAAAGGTCGGCAAACTGTTCGTAGAACCCCTCTTCACGGAACGCCTTCAAGTTCATCAAAATAACCCCTGCGTTAAAGAAATAATCGGGGTTAAGACCATCCACTTCGATTACGTAACGTTTATATACGTCAAAACTGTTTACTCCCTCGCAGGGCGCACCGCCAAGCAAATTGTTGCCCAAATCGTAGTTGTACATCTCGCTGATGTCGCCCAAAACAACGGTATCGGAATCCAAATAAATCGCTTTGTCGTATTGCGGGAACATTTCGGCGATAAACACACGGTAATACGTCGCCGCCGAATAATAATCGCGCATGTGCAATTTATCAAAAATTTTCTTTAATCTCTGGGTAACGTCCACAAAGGAAACGTGCAAACAATCCCGTTCGTTATAACGCAAAATCTTTTGTTGATAGTCTTCACGAATGCCCGAATTCAAAATGTAAATTTCATAATCGTATTCGTGCGAAGAATTTTCCCAAAGGGATTCTAACGTGATTGCCAAATAGGGCAAATAATTGTCGTCTACCGCAAAGAAAATGGGTATAATACCTTTCTTTGCTTTCTTTACCCCCGCTTTGTTTTCGGCTGCTTTCGACGCGCCTCTGTCCGAAATTGCAGGCGTAACCAAATCTACGTCCGATTCGTTCCAACCAAGTCTTTTGGGTTTCATTTGCGTTTGCTCCATGTTTTTCTCCCTTTCACCGCTTGTCTCGGTGTTTTTTAACAAACTCTCTTGCGTTTTCTAATCTGTACACGTGCCGACATAGCTTTCACAAAGCGCATCCGTTCGTTTACTCTCTCATTTTATCTCATTTTTTTCCAAATCACAACCTTTTCTTTTGCTTTTTCACTCTATTCAGAATTCCACCCCCTCTACCACGCAAAACCGCCACTCTACGCACAGTAGAGTGGCGGTCTATCCACAGTAGAATTACTAAAAACGCCAAAAAAGGGTATACCCGTGTCGAAATTAGAACTGCTTTACGTCATTATCACTCACAATCCAGCAAAATCGTTACAGGTCCGTCGTTATATTGTTCAATTTTCATATCCGCGCCAAAAACGCCTTTTTTTACAACTACGCCGTATGTAGACAACTCCTTTGCGACGTATTCGTATAACGGTTCTGCAACCTCGGGACGCGCCGCTAAGGTAAAACTAGGGCGGTTGCCGTGCGACGCGTCGCCGTATAACGTAAATTGCGACACAAGCAATACCTCACCCCCAACGTCCTTAACCGATAAATTCATTTTTCCGTTCTCATCCTCAAAGATGCGCAAACCTGCAATCTTCTTTGCAATATATGCAGCCTCTTTTTCCGTATCCCCCGTCTTTACCCCCAAAAACACCGTAAGCCCAAACGGTATTTCCGAAATCAATTTTCCGTCCACAGACAGGCTCGTTTTCCTTACTCTTTGCACAACCGCTTTCATCTTTTTACTCCATAAACAAACAGCAGGACGTAATCATCCTGCTGCAAGTATTTATATTTTTCGCTAACCTAACGATTAAACGCGGCTCATGTATTCGCCCGTTCTCGTATCGATACGAATCGTTTCGCCTTCTTCTACGAACATGGGAACTTGAATCGTAGCGCCCGTTTCTACCTTAGCGTTCTTCATAACGTTGGTAGCGGTATTGCCCTTAACGCCGGGTTCAGCCTCGATAACTTTGAGTTCAACAAAGTTTTCAGGTTCAACCGAGAACGCCTTGCCGTAAAGGAATTTCACGGTAACCATATCGTTTTCTTTGATATATTTCAGAGCGTCTTCTACCTGGTCGAAGGTAAGGTTTTCCTGATTCCACTCTTCGTCTACGAATACGTAGAATTCGCCGTCGAAATAGGAATACGTCATC
>JAZNXZ010000117.1:0-9732 GCA_045594165.1 Candidatus Scatosoma sp. | reverse complement strand
GGGATGCACGTTTTTATTTCCGCCCCCACAAAGGGAAACGGTGGTCGCCGTGTGGTGGGGACTGCGGAACGGACGTACCGTGACGATCCCCTCTTCCCCGAGCGTACCTGCAATCGAGTGAATTTTCGTAATTTCCAACGCCTCGTCAAAAGACATATCGGGCAATACTGTGGGCAAAGACCTTGCGAGCATAGTTTTACCGCTGCCGGGAGGCCCTACAAACAAGACGTTGTGTCCGCCTGCCACCGCCACCTCCAAAGCGCGTTTTGCAATCGCCTGTCCTTTGACAAACGAGAGATCGTGCGAAGTTTCTTTTTGCGCCGTCGCTGCTGCAAAGGACGCGGCAGGCACGGGTTGTATCGGTTTTAAGCCCGACAAATGGTCGACGACTTCTTTCAAATTTTTTGCCGCAAACACGCTGACGCCTGCGATATATCCAGCCTCTTTTTCATTGTCCTTAGGCACGATAAATTTCACAAAGCCCCTATCTCTTGCCGAGATAATGGACGGCAATACGCCCGATACGGGACGCAACTCGCCGCTGAGCGCCAATTCGCCAAGGAAGATATAGCCTTGTACGTCCGCCTCCAATTCCCCGTAGGCAAGCAGTAGGCTGATTGCCACGGGCAAGTCGAAAGACGAGCCCTCTTTTTTGACGTACGCAGGGGCAAGATTGACGGTTACCTTATGCGCAGGAAATTCCAACGCACTGTTTTTAATAGCACTGCGTACACGTTCTTTCGATTCTTTCACCGCCGCGTCGGGCAAGCCCACCATTTCATACGCAGGCAAGCCTTTGGAAACGTCTGCCTCTACCGTAACGCAAACGCCCTCCAACCCCGAAAGCGCATAGCTTTGTACCTTTGCAATCATATCTATCCTCCCTCTTTGCGGGCAATTTGCTCTAACCTCGTAATGAAAGGCGAAAAACGAAATCCGCAAGCGCGCACGCGTCAAGGACTTCGTCTTTCGCAGTAATATCCAATTATCTAAAAATGCCGTTGTTGACCCAAACCGTCCAACCAAACGCCTTTGCCCAGCCCGTAGGTACTGCAAAGCCGTACAACGCAGGCAAGCAAAGCGCAAAGTTGACCGCCACCAAACCGACTACGCTCCAAAGCGCGATGCAGCCGATTTTTCCTTTGGGCAACTGCGTTGCCGCCAACGCAATAAACCCGAGATAGCATACGTGGAAGAGCAAACTCGTTTCCGCTGTTACGCCCATACGCACGGTTGCCGTAATCATAGCGCATGCCATACCTGCAAACAGGATAATTGCACCGCGACGAAGTCGCAACGTTTCCTTATCATTCGCTTTCGTTACAAAACCTTTAATCACTTTGTATGCCACGAATGCGAAGGACGCGAGTGAAACCAGAATCGCAACCATATTCGGAACAACGCTGAACGCCAAATATTTGCCGCCTGCGTTGCCGATAAGCAACGTCGCAGGTTTCAAAGGCAACCACCACGCAAACACGTTAGAGGCGTTTGCCGTTGCATATTCCGTTTCTGCAAACCCACGCAAAGAGCCTACCGTCTGTTTGAAGAACACGCTCAAGAACCCCGTATCTTCCCCTGCACGCGCATTCGCATAAGCGTGATACCCTGCGATTGCCGAAATCAAAAGGATAAATATCGTTGCCGCCACGAAGGACAATGCCGCAAAGCCGATACTGATACGGTTCTTTTCTTCGTATTTTGCACGAATTTTCTTTTCTTCTTTGTTGATAACTTTCGTTTCGCCGTTTTTCAGTGTAAGCGTTTCCTCTTTGCCCGCCGTCTTTTGCAATTCTAAGGCAAACGCTGCTTTCTGACGGCGCAAGCCGAATACGAACAGAACAAGGATACCGATTACAGGCAAGCCAGCCGTCACGTCAATCGACATTGCAACCGCCGCAAACAAACCCGAAACCAGTACGTTCATGCCGCCTTTCTCCACTTTTTTCGACGAGATTCCGCGCGCAAAGAAACGGTACATAAAGTACAAACTCGCGACAAGCGCACTCGCTACGAACATAATCGGCGAAGCTACTTTGCCGACCGTAGACAACACACCGCCGAGCGCAAGGACCGTCGCAAACGCAAACGAGATTTTCTTACTCTTCGTCAATTCGCGGATTAACAATGCCGCAAATACGAGCAGAACGCAGGATGTCAAGAATACGGGCAGACGGAACGCAAACGTATTGACGCCGAACATTGCAATCGACGGGACGAACAATGCCGTACCCAAGAAATTGTAATGCGCGTCAAAA
Organism: Candidatus Scatosoma sp.; assembly: GCA_045594165.1. Lineage (GTDB taxonomy): Bacteria > Bacillota > Clostridia > Christensenellales > Borkfalkiaceae > Scatosoma. The sequence goes on along the minus strand of JAZNXZ010000117.1, from coordinate 7,474 downwards.
TTATAAATTGCGCCGTCTTTTACAGAATTGCTGTTCTTCATTGCCAACGCAGAGGTAAGGTAATGCGCTTCTTCCTGCGTGAAATTATATTTCAAGCTTTCCTCTAATGTAAACGAATCCTGCGCGTCGCACACCTTGAGCAATTCTGCCTGTGCATACTTAACGCCGCTGGGGCGATATGCCTTGATCGTAAGCTTTTCGCCGTTTTGATTTAAGCAGACAAGCTCGTTGATGTCCATAGCAACGTTCGAAGTGATGGAAATAAACGAATAATCGCTTTTTGCGTCGCTAACCAAAGGCACCCAGTTGAAATTAGAACCGACGATACCCTCGCTCTCCTTTACGTACGGACAATATACGTTGCCAATCTTTACCTTGCGCAGTTCTTTCCAGTTGTTATTATTTGCTGTGGGCGTAGTAGTATTCTTACTCTCATACTGTTTCACGGTAACGTTCACCGCAACCGTTTCCTTGCAATAAATCGAGCCGATATTTACGTAGATATCGTCCAACTTATCGCCGTCGAGCGTAACGTTAAAATACGCCGTCTTATTCGCCTCTAAATACAGCGAATCCCCTGTGGTTTGCGTAGTACCCAGCGTCGTAATGCCCGTTGCGAAATAAATCACAACCAACAAAATTAACGCCCAAGTATACGCGGTAATCTTTTTGAATTTTTTGAAAAAGTTTTTCATAATAAGTCCTTCGAGAAAATTTTCTTCCTTTCCGTATACGGAAAATATTAAAAAATTCCCTTCCTTATATATTCCTGTACTACATTATAAAGGAAACGGACGAAAAAGTAAACCGAATTGACGGGTGATATTCGGTTTTTCACAAAAAAAATAGATTCGCCGTTGACTTTGGGCGAATCCACTCTTTTCGGTTTTTATCCGATTGTTAAATTTTTTCCTTAACTTTTGCCGCTTTACCGGTAAGACCGCGCAGATAATACAACTTCGCTCTTCTTACTTTACCCTTTCTAACGACCGTGATGGACGCAATTTTCGGGGAATGAAGAGGATAGGTTTTTTCTACGCCTACGCCATAGGAAATGTGGCGCACGGTGAAAGTTTCGGAAATGCCGCCGTTTTTCTTTGCGATTACGACGCCTTCGAAGTTCTGTACACGTTCCTTGCCGCCTTCGATAATTCTGTAACCGACCTTAACCGTGTCGCCTACGTTGAAAGCGGGAACTTCAGCCTTCATGCTTTCCGCGTTGATAGCTTCGATAATTCCTTTCATTTTAGACTTTACCTCCGTTATTTACGAAACGTTCATAACCCGCTGCGTGATTCCTCACCACGCCCAAAAAAAGGCAGCGGAACGCTCGAAGTCAGCAACTATTATATATAATTTTTATAGTAAAGGCAAGCGTTTTTGCATGCTTTTTTCAAATAATTTTAATTTTTTTAAGCAAACGCAAACAAATATACGTAATACGCCGCAAAACAGCTAAGCATCAAAATTCCTGCAAAACGGCGTACTTTATGCCCTTTACTATACCCAAACGCCGCCAACATTATCGCCGCACCCAACGCAATGATGCCGTCCACCCAAAACGAATTTTGGAAAGGAAGCGGCAAAATCATAGCGCAAATACCCAAGGTACGTATCACGTTGAAGATATTACTGCCGACGATATCCCCGACGGCAATATCCGTTTCCCCTTTCTTCGCCGCAATCACGCAGGTAACGAGTTCGGGCAAAGACGTACCGATTGCCACCACCGTCAATCCGATAACCTTTTCAGAGATACCGATTTTCGTCGCCACAACCGTTGCACCGGGAATAACGCCAAACAGCGCCCCTGCAACGACAAACACCAAACCTACCACCGTAAGCACGCACAAAAACCACGTATGCGCGCTCATTTTTTCAATCCACGCAGAAAGCCCTTTCTCGTGTCCACTCCGTCCCTCTTCCGTGCGCTCCGTTACGACCTCGTGTTCGTTTAATACGGACACGGTAGGGGTGTTTTTGCTTTCACGCACCGCATACACTACCAAAAAAATCATATATGCAAGGGACAAAAGGAACATTATCAACCCGTCGATACGACCGATTTGGTTATCAAAACCGCCCAGCAATAACACGAGAACGCTCGAGCCTAACAACACGGGAAAATCATACAACAACGTGTTTTTTTGAACGACCAGCGGACAAATGACCGCGGCAATACCCAAAATTAACAAAATATTTGTAATATTACTGCCGATAACGTTGCCCACCGCAATATCCGCGCTGCCTTGCGCGGCGGATATAATCGACGTAGCCAACTCCGGCGCGCTTGTACCAAAAGACACGATTGTCAACCCGACAATCAAGGTCGGCACGCGCAATTTTTCGGCAATGCCCGCCGCACCGCCGACAAACCAGTCTGCGCCTTTTACCAAAAAAACGAATCCTACGGCTAATAAAAGGACGGAAATCATCACCATCAGCCAAGATTCCATACCGCTACCCAAAATCGTAGCCCCTAAATCCATATTTTCTATCCTCCCTCTACTTTTTCATTGTAGCATATACGCCAAGACTTTGTCAAGTTTTTCTATTTTACTTTTCTTTTTTAGTTTTTCCTCTTGACAATCACGTTTTATTATTCTATAATAATGCAAGTAAATTTTATGACATTATGCGTATGGAGGTTTTTATGGACTTTCTTCTGCAAGGTTTCAAAGCCCTCACGTGGCACCAACCTGTGATGTGGCTTATCGGCGGCTTGCTTATCTTCCTTGCCATTAAAAAAGATATGGAGCCTGCTCTCCTGTTGCCTATGGGTTTTGGGGCAATTTTGGTCAATCTTCCCTTGTCCCCCGTGATTAGCGAAGACCCCGAACATCTTGGTATTATTGCATCCTTGTTTAAGGTAGGTATCAGCGCCAGCGAGGCCATGCCCTTATTGCTTTTTATCGGTATCGGCTGTATGATTGATTTCGGACCTTTGCTTACAAACCCGAAACTCTTCCTTTTGGGCGGCGCGGCGCAACTCGGTATCTTCATTACCATCATTTTGGCGGCAATGATTGGTTTCCCTTTGAACGACGCGGCGTCTATCGGTATTATCGGCGCGGCGGACGGACCTACGGCGATTTTGGTCGCACAAAAAGTTATGTCCAACTATCTTGGTCCGATTATGGTCGTTGCCTATTCGTATATGGCGCTCGTACCCATTGTTCAGCCTACCGTTGTCAAAATGTGTACGACGAAAAAGGAACGCCTTATCAAAATGAAATACAGCGCAAAACAAGTTTCCCGTTTGGCGCGTATTCTTTTCCCCATTATCGTAACGGTTATCTCTGGGTTGATTGCCCCCGAATCGCTGTCCCTCGTCGGTATGCTGATGTTCGGTAACCTGCTGAGAGAGTGCGGCGTATTAGGTTCTCTTTCGGAAACGGCGCAAACGACGTTTTCAAATATTATCACCTTGCTCCTTGGTATCACGATTGCTTTCCAAATGCAAGGCAAAGACTTCCTTGCCCTGGAAACGCTGATTATCATGGCGCTCGGTCTGTTCGCTTTTGTTTTCGATACGATTGGCGGCGTTATGTGCGCAAAAGTTATGAACCTGTTCTCAAAGGAAAAAATCAATCCTATGCTTGGGGCAGCAGGTATTTCCGCTTTTCCTATGGCGGCGCGCGTCGTGGAAAAAATGGGCGTTAAAGAAGACACGTCCAACCACCTTTTGATGCATGCAGTCGGCGCAAACGTGTCGGGACAAATCGCCTCCGCTATCGTCGGCGGGTTGATTCTCGGAATTTTGTTCTAAAATATAAGGAGGTAACAATATGTGGAATATGTTATTAGCGTTTAAGAATCTCGACCCTATGAACTGGGACGTTATCAAGCCCGCGCTCAAATTTCTGTGGCAAGGCCTTTTGGCTATTTTCGTGGTTATCTTCTTGATTATCGTCGCCGTAAAATTGACCTCTTACACCATTGCAAAATGCGAAGAATACAAGAAGAACAAAGCGCAAGAACAGGAAAACGACAACGAAAATTCAAACGAATAAACGTAGAAAAGCCGTCTAAAATAAGGCGGCTTTTTCATTGACAAAAGCAATCGTTTTGCATATAATAACATTGTATACGCACTTGTATACGCGCGCGTACACAACTTATTTTTACGGACGGAATCGTATGACGAACTTACTCACCCGAATTTTTATCGGTAAAAACAAGGATCCGCGCGATCCTAAGGTGCGCGGAAAATATGCCGCCCTCGGCGGCTTTACGGGCATTATTTTGAACGTCTTGCTCTTTGCTGGCAAGCTGGTAATGGGTTTAATCTCCCGCTCGGTTGCCATTATTGCGGACGCTTTTAACAATATCTCGGACGCAGGTTCGTCCGTCGTTGCCCTTATCGGCTTTCGTTTAGCGAACAAACCCGTCGATAAAGAACACCCCTTAGGACACGGCAGATTAGAATACGTTACGGGCTTTATCGTCGATATGCTGATTATCTTGGTCGGCTTTGAATTGCTGACCTCGTCGGTGGATAAAATCTTGCATCCGCAGCTCCCCACCGTCGGCACGATCACCCTGATTATTCTCAGCGTCGCAATTTTTGTAAAAGTTTGGCTGTTTTTCTTCTATCGAAAAATCGCCAAGACCATTAATTCCGCGCCTTTGAAAGCCGCCGCTTTCGACAGCCTTAGCGACTGTATCGCAACGACGCTCGTCCTCGTTTCCTCTATCGTGGCAAGGGCTTGGGGCTGGCGTATCGACGGTTACGTGGGGATTTTGGTTGCCGTATTTATTCTGTTTACAGGCGTGAAAGCGGCAAAAGAAACCATTGACCTTCTGCTTGGCTCTACCCCCGACCCCGAGTTCGTGCAAGCGATTTACGATTTTGCAAAAGAGTATCCCCTGATTATCGGGATCCACGACGTTATGGTACACGACTACGGTCCGGGCAGACAAATCGTATCTTTCCACGCTGAAATCGACTCTGAAGAAAATATCAATATCGCGCACGAAGAAGTGGATAAAATGGAACGGGACATGCACGAGGCGTTTGGCTGTATCGTTACAATCCACCTTGACCCTTTGGTTATGAACGACCCGTTGGTAAACGAATTGCACGACGTTGCCGTCGCTGCCGCCAAAGAAATAAATCCCTGTTTCTCCATCCACGATTTCCGTATGACAAGGGGCGAAACCAACGTCAACCTCATTTTTGATTTATTACTCCCCGTCGATTGCAAAATGCAGGCGGAAGAGGCAGAAAATCTCGTCAGCGAAAAAATCCGACAACGAAAGCCAAACTGCTTTTGCGTAATTCGCGTTGAGCGACCTTTCGTATAAGATAAAAACAGCAAAGCCCCCGACGCGTGTCGGGGGCTTTTCGTTTTTACGTGCGTTTTATAACAGCGGTGCAAAGATCCGCACAAGAGATCGGAGCATGCGTTTCGGCACGCTGACCTTCCACGTTTCCCTTTCAATTTTTTGGCTTTTTTGCACCGTTTCTTCCAAATCCTTTTCCACGTCCTTAATACACTCGCAACGGTACATCCAAACGCCGTTTTCAAAATGGTGCACAAGACTTCGGTAATCGAGATTGATCGTGCCGATCATTGCGTATTTCCCGTCTACCAGATACACCTTTGCATGCACAAATCCAGGCGTGTATTCGTAAATCTCCACGCCTGCGTCCAAAAACCGTTTGTAAAAGCTGCGCGTTGCCTCAAAAACCAGCCTCTTATCGGGAATATGCGGCACGACGATCCGTACCCGTACCCCACGCAACGCCGTGTTTTCAATGGCACCGCAAAGCTCGTTGTCCAAAATTAAATAAGGCGTCGTAATATCGACGTATTCGGTCGCCGCGCCAAGCAAGTTTAAGATTACGCTCTTGCCCACGTTACGCTTGTACACGGGACGGGGACCGTCGCCAAAGGGCACGACGTATCCGTGCGTTTTATCCTCACTTTCAAACGTGGGGAAATAGTCCTCTTTCCATTCGTCACTATTCTTGACGTTCATGCCGTAATCCACAAGGAAGAGCCGCGTCATTTCCAAAACGCCCTCCCCTTCTAGGCGCAACCCTACGTCTTTCCAATGCCCGAAACGGTTAACCTCGTTGATATACTCGTCTGCGATATTCACCCCACCCGTGTACGCGATCACGCCGTCGATCACCGTGATTTTTCTGTGGCTGCGGTTGTTAAATTCCCCGTCAGCACTGCCGCGCAATCGCGAAAAAGGCGTAGCCTCTATACCGAATTTTTTCAGACGTTTTGCGTAATTTCCGGGGAGTGTAGACATACAGCCGATATCGTCGTATACCACCTTTACTTCCAACCCGTCTGCCGCCTTTTGTTTCAAAATCTCCAAAATCGAATCCCAAAATTTGCCCTCTTCAACGATAAAATATTCCATGAAGATAAACTTTTTGGCGGCGCGCAAATCGTCAAGCAAACGCACCCACATCTTTTCTCCGAGGGGGAAATATTCCTGTTTCGTACCCGAAAAAAGACGCGCATCCGCGATATTGCACAGCATTTGCGCCTGCGTCGTCGCAGCAGCGTCCTCTGCCTTAAGCCGTGTAAACGTTTCTTGGTCGCCTTTTTCATACCGACGGGCAAACAGCCGCTCTAAACGGCGACGGAATTTTTTATTCAGATTCCGCTTATAAAAAAGGAAATACAGCATAAACCCTGCAATCGGCAAAATCATAACGAACAGCAGCCACGGTATTTTATAATCGGGATTGTCGTCGGTGGCGATAATCCCCACCACGCAACAGATATGCGTTACCAATACCGCCAAATAAAAATAAGGCACAAAATAGCAAAGTGCCACCACCATACCGATAATCGCCAAAATTTCCAACACCGTAATCATCATGGCAATGATATAGCGGACAGGAATATAATTGATTTCCCGTTCAATCTTTTTTCCGTTGACGGTATAAACGGTTTTTTTCTTCATGATTTCTCTCCTTGGTAATAAAGGAAAAAAGGGCAGATACTCTCCGCCCTGTATTGTGTCTTACTTTTCCTCTTCGCGCTTTGCCTTTGCTATGGCATTGCGGTTTTTTGCAGCGTCGATACGCGCCTGCGCCGCCGCCGTACGCGCATTTGCCTCCGCGATTTGCTTTTCGCGTTCTTCCTGCATCATTGCTTGGCGTGCAGACGGCGACAGTTTCGCCTCTTCCCACGTCGCTTTGGATTCCGCTTTTACCGCGTTGAAATTCGCCTTGTCTACTTCGTGTTGCGCTTTTGCGCTTGCTTTCATATCTTGAAACGCTTTTTTAAAGAAATTTGCCATTGTGTTCGTCCTCCTTAAAGACAGATTGATTTTTTGTACTTACAGTATAAGGCAGGCTTGTTTTTAAAAAGCTAAAACTTCGTAAACGGTTTGCAAACGTTTTGTTAAAGTTTTGCAAACGGAGTTTTTTCTGTTTTTTAAGGGGAAGTAGGCGGAAATATTTGTCCGTTTTGTAGAAAAAGGTGTTTGACAAAGACAAAAT
>JAZNXZ010000116.1:0-5160 GCA_045594165.1 Candidatus Scatosoma sp. | reverse complement strand
ACGATTTTGTCCAAAAAAGCCGTTTGCGACGGGTTGGATTGTACCTACGAAACGGAAATTTTAGAAAATATTTCCAACCGCACGGCAAAAGCGTACAAGCACGTGAAAGCGTTGGAAAAAGCTCTTGAAAACGCGAAAAAGGCAACCGACGCGGTAACGTCCTCGGTATTCTATAAGGATAAAGTTCTGCCCGTGATGAAAAAATTGCGCGGCGAGGCGGACGCCTTGGAACATCTCGTTTCGGAAGATTACTGGCCGATTCCTACCTACGGCGATTTGATGTTCGGAATATAATCACAGATAAAGACCAACCTATTTGGAAAAGGATTGCTTATGTTTGACGTAAAAAAAACAACCGCCGAGGCGGTACAATGGATACGCGATTGGTTTGAGCGCAACGGCAAAGGCTGTAACGCCGTCGTTGGCATTTCAGGCGGAAAGGACAGCAGTATCGTTGCGGCGCTGTGCGTCAAGGCGTTGGGGAAAGACCGCGTAATCGGCGTCTTAATGCCCAACGGTCAGCAGAGCGATATCGACTGTTCTAAACAGCTCGTCGCATACCTGGGTATCCCTTTTTATATTTGCAATATCAAAAAAGCGGTGGACGGCGTGAAGGAATCTTTAGTAGAAAGCGGCGTGGAAATTTCCCGTCAAACGTTGATAAACCTCCCTCCGCGTATCCGTATGTCCACCTTGTACGCGTTGTCGCAATCCATGAACGGGCGCGTGGCAAACACCTGCAATCTATCCGAAGATTGGGTTGGATATTCCACCCGCTATGGCGACGCCGCAGGCGATTTTTCACCCTTGGGCAAACTGACAGTGCAAGAAGTAAAAGCAATCGGTCGTTATTTAGATTTACCTAAAAATTTGGTGGAAAAAGTCCCCTCCGACGGATTGACGGATAGGACGGACGAGGACAATCTTGGTTTTACCTACGCCGTTTTGGACAAATATATCCGTACGGGCGTTTGCGAGGATGAAAACACCAAAGCGCGTATCGACCGTTTGCACACCCTTAACGAATTCAAGTTAAAGCCTATCCCTTGTTTTGAATTCAATCCTGAAAAATAAAATTTTTTAATCATAAAACCCCCGACCGCGGTCGGGGGTTTTCTTTCCTTGATATTCCCTTTTACAATCCCTTTTCAACGCCCAAAACTTCGGTGCAATAGAAAATACTTTCCGGCGGATTTTCGCTGTAAAAAAGTATCGTTGAGCCGTCCGAGCTACTAAACCCGTCATCCCAGAGCATACGCGCAATGGAATTGATTGTTCTGTCTTTATCTATAGGTTTGCCCGACTGCTTTTCTACCTTTGCATATAAATATCCACCGACCGACACCTCGATATCCCATAAAATATAACCGAGGGAATCTGCGCCCGACTGTTTCAGATGCACGCACGCCCAAACGTTTCCGCCGAGCATCCCGTCCTGCAAAAACGCCCACGGCGATTCTGGTATACTGGAGTTCGTACCAAACGTCCAATTTGCACCCACGGCTTTCGCAGAAAACCAAACCTCTTCATATTCTTTAAGGTCCGTCTTATCGTAATTATAATTCCAAAGAGCGCTAGTTGCCCAAGGTTGATTTATATCTTTTCGCACGTCAAAGCGCGTAACGACCGAAAAACCCTCCGGTGCGCTTACACCGCCCAAATCGGGGTTTTCTATAAGTGATGCTCTATCGTCGTCCGTATTAAACATGGCGTTGCTAATCGATATCGCTTTGGGTGAAACCACGGTTGCCTTCCGTCCGTCATGCCCCCATACGACGAAACAATGCGATACGTTCCAATTTTCGTCCCACGTTTCGGGTTTATTCTCTTTTTCCGTTTCACAAAGAATTGCCAATTCGCCACAATCTTCAAAGGCGTTTGCGCCGATTGTCTGCACCGAATCGGGCAACCAAATTCCCAAGAAACTGTCGCAGCTATAAAACGCCGACTCCCCGATATCGGTAATATTTCTGCCAATGTTCACCATCGAGATATAATCGCTGTCTGCAAATGCAGACGCCGCAATCCCGACAACGGGCAAGTTTTCATGCGTAGACGCAACGGTAACGTGCGTATCCTCGCCCGTATACCCCGTAACGAGATATCCGTCCTGCGTTTCGTTTAATTCGGACGTCAAACCGTCCGTACCAACAAGAACTTCTTCGTCAGCATCCACGCTACTTTCTACGCTGCTTTCTACGCTACTCTCTACGCTACTCTCTACGCTACTCTCTTCGTCGCCGCCCGACTGACCTGCGTTATCGTTGTTACACGCAACGAACGGCATAGATAACAGTAGACTTAAAAAAAGTGCGCTTATTTTCAAAACTTTTCTTTTTATACTGCCCCCGTGTAAGTTTATTACCGATTTATTGTATCATATTTTTTCTATCCTCGTCAATACTTTACAACGCTTTCTTAAAGAAACCGCCCTAGCGCAAAGATTTACGGAAAAAATGCAAAGTCTAAACGTGTAAATCACCTACAAAAACCGCCCTGTCAGGACGGTTTTTCGTTTTGTAAGCAACGTATTTAGATTACAGCAAAGCAGGCAATTCGCCGTCCCAATTTGCCAAAATTTGTTCGCACAAAATCAGGCAACGGAGCAAGTGATACGGGCCTTTCCACAACGAACCCTTTTGCTCGTGCGAAACCGTACCGTCGCGGTGCAAATAGCCGTACCACTCGCCGTATTCCTTGTCCGAGAAATGGCTGAAAATATATTCGTGCAGTTTGTCGTACCAAGCGGCGTATTTTTCGTCGCCCGTCGCCTTATACGCAACCAAGGTCGCAATCAAGGCTTCGTTATGTACCCACCACAATTTCATGTCGTGTTCCAGCTGTTCGCAAGGTCTGCCGTACACGTCGCGGAAATAATAAATACCGCCGTATTTTTCGTCCCAACCGATATCGAGCGACCAATCCAAAATATTGAGCGCCTGTTTCATCAAGGTTTCGTCCCCCGTCTGCAAAGCCGCGTTCATTAAGAACCAAGAATTTTCAATAGAGTGACCGGGGTTAATGGTACGCCCTGCGGGATTATCCAAAATACTGCCGTCCGTATATACCGTTTCCAAAACGCATTTCAAATCTTCTTTATAATGCAGGTTCATCATATCGGCAACAATTTTTTTGATGATGTTATCGTAGTATTCGTGATTGCCCGTGATGCGGCGCAAGGTCTGCGCGGAACTAACCAAAACCATGGGGTTGGTGTTGGAATGCAAAGGACGGATTTCGCCGTTTTCTTTCGGCGTGATTTTGAACGGATCCGCATTAGGATCGCAATACATGTCCCACATGAAATCGAAATATTTTACCGCCAAAGCCAAATCTTCGGGGTTTTTACGGAGCAGATAATATTCGGCAAAGCCGACCACCAAAAAGCTTTCCGAGAAGAAATAACGGCGCTTTCTAAGGGGCTGCCCGTCGCGCGTGACCGTAAAGAACATTCTGCCGTCCGTGTCGATACAGTGTTCCTTAATAAATTTCGCGCCGAGATCCGCCGCCTCTGCCCAAGCCTCGTTTACGCCGTACACGTTGCACAGTTTCGAGAACGTCCAAAGACATCTGCCTTGAAACCATACGCTCTTATCATTGTTGTACGATTTACCTTGTCTGTCAACGCTGGTGATAAATCCGCCGTATTCCTTGTCAATAAGGTCGGAATTCAGCCAAAAAGGCACTACGTCCTTAAAGAGCGTGTCATAATAAAAGTTTCTAAGTTCGCTAACCGTTTGTTTCATAATATAGATATCCTTTTTTAGTTTTTGCTTTGCCGTAACCCTCGGTTACTTTCTGCCTGTAAAATGCTATGGATGTATTGTATCACTTTCTTGGCATTCTGTCAAGAGTTCGGCTAAAAAAACACCTGTTATTTTTTATCTGATAAAGTTACGAAAGGTTTTTATCGAAAACAAGAAAGGCGCAACCGCCGTCAATAAACCGCTTTCCAAAAATAATCAGGATTTGTCTTATATGATAATACACAATAAAAAACGAGAAAAAACGCTCAAAAAAGGGCGTTTTTCTAATCTGGTGGAGTAAGGGCAACGTAAGTTGAACCGCTTAAATATTAAATTCAAACGACAAATTACCTACTGCCTGCCCTGTGCTATCGTAAATTACTACCATTCCTTTGGGATTTTCAAAAAATTCCCCGTTTCCGGAAGTACAGTAAAAAGTATAATTATCACCTTTGGATATTTTCTTCCCGTCACTATTTACCACTCCGCCTGGTTTTAAAAAAACACGCGTAAATACAGTAATATCTTCATCGGAAATATTTTCAACAGTAAAAGAAAACTTGTAGTTTTCTACTTGCTCTTTTATATTTGTTAATTTTATATAAGCATTAGAGTATTTATCAGATTCACCTGCCCCACAAGCACTAACCGCAAAAACTAATACTGACAAAATAAAAAATAAAAACGTTCGATAAATTCTTTTAAACATAACAAATCTCCTTGAAAAGTTTATTGGCAGTATTATAACACTAAATTTAGTGTATGTCAAGTAAAAACACGGTGTTTAGTGTAAAATATTTACATGAAAACATTTGGGGAAAATTTAAAAATATTACGCAAGCTGAATAAAATCAGTCAAAAAGAGTTTGCTGATAGAATGCAAACAACACAGCAAAGGGTTAGCGAGTGGGAATGCGATAAAGTTGAACCCTCGCTCTATAATATTATTAAAATATTAAAGGTGTTTGAAATTACGTTTGAAGAATTGATAGACGGAATAGAAGAAAAATAACGGGCGAAGAATAATCCTCGCCCGTTATTTTTCTTGTATAAAAAGAGAAACCAAACGCGAACGCAAGTGGTTCGATTTAGGTTTCTCTTGGTGGGCAGAGGTGGAAGATTGGCTACGCCAAAGTGTCGTCGGCGACAAACTCTGTGAATGGCACAAATTTAGCAATTCACGCCTCCTCGCGCGAACCATCGAGAATACGGTGCTTCATCAATCACCTCAACTACACACAAAAAGGACATACCGTTTGGTATGTCCTTTTTGTGGTGGAGATGGTGAGAGTTGAACTCACGTCTTACACGGCTGCCAAACAACTTTCTACATGCTTAGTTTATCTATGATTTCTTAACGTTGCAACGCGGGTAAACACGCTTTGCAATGTGCAGAAGGCTAAATACTCGTCTA
>JAZNXZ010000115.1:0-9728 GCA_045594165.1 Candidatus Scatosoma sp. | reverse complement strand
CCCGCCCGAAAAGAACAACGCACTGAAAGCAGCGGAGGCGTTTTCGTCTGCGTTCGGTACGGACGGGGCGCAAATTACGGTGTTTAAGGATATCCCCATCGGCGCAGGGCTGGGCGGTTCGTCCGCGGATATTTGCGGCGTGCTCAACGGCATGGCACGGCTGTACGGCATCGAAGATACAGAAAAGTTGAAAGAACTTGCCGATACGCTGGGTAGCGATACGGGGTATATGTTAAACGGCGGTTTTGCGCGCATGCAGGGCAGGGGCGAAAAAGTGACGCCGATTAAGACGGACGCGACCTTGTATCTTATGCTGATTTGTCCAAAAACCTCGGTGTCGGCAGGGGAATGCTATCGCAAATACGACGAGCTTCCGCATACGCTTGCTTGGCGGGAAAGCCAAACGGAAAATTGTATCCGCGCATTATCGGAAAACGATATAAACGGGGTGGGCACGTCCTTGATAAACGATTTGTACGTGCCGGCGTTGCACGTCAATGGGGACGTTTTGGCGGCATACGAACAAGCGCTTTCCTTTTCCCCTTTGGGGGCGTGCATGAGCGGTTCTGGCAGTGCGGTATTTGCTGTATTTGAAACGCAAGAGCTTTGCGATTGGGCGAAGAGCCGATACAAAGGCAAATTTCAGGTTTATACGGCAAAGACGGTTGTGCCCGATTACACGGGAAAGAGAAAAAAAGGCTTTGGTTTTTTCCGCAATCCCTATCGGCTCAGTGAGGAAGAGCAAAGCCTTTTAGAGGAAGAATAGAAAAAATGGCAGGGGACGTGTCGTAACGAACGGCAATAAATATAACAAAGCGGAGAAAAACATGGAAGAAAGAATTATCGACGACGAATACGGCAGAGGGATTCGCCTCAAAAAAACGAAAGACGGCTACGTGGACGTAACGGACGAATTGACTGCGGAAAAAGCGGACGACATGGAAGAGATGGCGGACGAAGTCACTTTTGAATTTCCGATGATGGACGGCGAAGACGACGAAGATTTGGTAGGGCTTAGCCCCGAAGAAGCGCTTGCACTTCGTCAAAAGAAAGCGGCGGAGGCGGCGAAACGCAAAGCGGATTACGAAGAAAACTGCGCGCAAGGGGAAACCTTGCTTTCCGAAGGGAAGTTTGCCGAGGCGGAAAAGGCGTTTGAAAAGGCATTGGATTTCGACGAAATCGCGACGGTGGCATCGGCAGGATATTGGCGAGCAAAGACGGAAAATTTTGCAAACCCGGACGTGTTAATTGAGGAATACGCCAAAGACGGGATTGAGGAATTGGAATACGACTTAGGATACGACGCGACGGATATTTTACGCCGCGATTACCGCGAAGTTTTTCAAAAACGTTACGATGAGTTGACGGAAGAAGAAAAGCCGCTGGCTAAAGAGGTGGAAAGCAAGCAGAAAAAACGCCGCAAGGTGCTTCTTTCCCGTCTAATTAAGAGCGGGATTGGCGTGGCGGTATGCTTGGCAGTGACGATCGTCTTTGCTGTTTTGGCATGGACGAGTTTTTCCGATCGGGTAACCGTACCGCATGGCGAGCGCACGGGCTTTATCGTAAAGGCATGCGTATTTTTAGGCGCAGCGGTGGCAAGTTTTATCGTGCTGATTTTTTTTGTGAACAAGCTCTACAACGCCCTGCGCATGAATATCCGCAACGAGCGATTATCCTCTACGGACAGCGGAAAACGTTTGGTGATCGTACGCAGATATAAGGCTCTGTATGCAGCGCTTTTAGAGGACAAAACGGTGCAAGAGAGCGCAGACGAAAGTATGGGCGGTGCCGAAGAGAAAAATTAATGTAAAAACAAGAAAAAAGGACAAAAAGAGCGGAAGTAGTATACTTCCGCGCCGTTTTTATTGCTTAGGCAAGTAAATTCCCTTGCTTTCGGGCTTTTTTCGTGGTATAATAAAACCGTATGAAGAAGATTTTGTCCTATGCAAAACCGTATAAATGGCAAGCGATGCTCGGCCCTCTTTTCAAATTATTAGAGGCGACGTTTGAATTGTTGGTGCCTTTCGTTGTGGCGGCGATCGTCGACAACGGAATTGCCGCGCGCGATAAATCCTACGTCGTTTGGGCGTGTGCCATCTTGGCAGGGTTCGGCTTGTTCGGCTTTATTTTTGCGGTAGCAGCGCAATATTTTTCCGCGCGGACGGCAACGGGTATGTCCGCAGGGATACGCCGTGATTTATTCAAAAAAATACAATCTCTTTCGTATAAGGATATCGATAAGATGGGCGAAGCGACGATGCTCACACGCATGACGGGGGACGTGGATAAACTGCAAACGGGCGTCAATCTGTTCTTGCGGTTGTTTTTACGTTCGCCGTTTATCGTGTTTGGGGCGATGCTCTGTTCGTTGGCGTACGGTTGGACGCCGTTTTCGATTTTTGCAGTAGTCATCGTCGTGCTTGCTATCGTTGTTTACGCGGTTATGCTGATTTGTATGCCGCTCTACAAAAAGACGCAAAGCAAGCTGGACGACGTGCTGTTATCCACGCGCGAAAATCTTTCGGGGGCAAGAGTGTTGCGTGCGTTTTGCAAAGAGGACAGCGAAAGGGCGATTTTTGACGAGCGTAACGAAAAGTTAAACGACGGCAGAAAATTTGTCGGCGGTATCGCCGCCATTACCAACCCTATGACGTATGCGCTGCTGAACTTGGGCATTATTTGGCTGCTTTGGACGGGGGCGATCCGTGTAGACGGCGGCGCGTTGTCGCAAGGCGGTGTGATTGCCTTGTACAACCTGATGGGACAGATTTTAATCGAGCTTATCAAGCTCGCAAATTTGATTGTCACGGTGGCGAAAGCCGCGGCGTCGGGCAGCCGCATTGAAACGGTGTTAAGCATGCAGCCGTCCTTGCAGATTACGGACGAAAGTACGGAGCAAAAAGACGAGCCGTTTATCGTGTTTGACAACGTTTCCGCGCGGTATTCGGGCGGCGGTGACGACGCACTGGAAAATATCACGTTCAGCGTTTTGCGCGGTCAAACGGTGGGTGTTATCGGCGGTACGGGTTCGGGCAAGACCACGCTCGTTAATCTGATTCCCCATTTTTACGACGCGAGCGCAGGACAAGTGCGTATCGACGGCGTTAACGTGCAAAACAAGGATAAACAGACGTTCTTGCGTGAGCGTATCGGCGTCGTGCCCCAAAAGGCGCAACTTTTCAAAGGCACGATCCGCGAAAATCTTTTGTGGGGCAGGGCGGACGCTACGGATGAGGAGCTGATGGCGGCGGCAAAATTGGCGCAGGCAGAGGACGTGATTCTCGGTAAGGGCGGTTTGGACGCACCGGTAGAACAGGGCGGCAAAAACTTTTCGGGCGGTCAAAAGCAACGGCTTACCATTGCGCGCGCGCTCGTGCGCAATCCCGAAATTTTGATTTTGGACGACTCGTCGTCGGCGCTCGATTATGCGACGGACGCGGCGCTTCGCAAGGATATCAAAACGCTCAACGTCACGACGTTTATCGTGGCGCAACGCACTTCGTCCGTGCGCGACGCGGATAAAATTATCGTTTTGGACGACGGGAAAGCGGTGGGCATCGGCACGCACGACGAATTGATGAACACCTGCGACGTGTACCGTGAAATTTATTTCTCGCAATACAAAGACGAGGAAGGGGGTGCGGCGGTATGACGACAACGGCATTCACTCCCAAAACGAAAAAACAAAGCACTCTGCGCCGCGTGCTTTCCTACGTGGGCAGATATCCTTGGTCGATGGCAGGGACGATCGTCTTTGCAATCTTGACGGTAGCGGCAACCCTTTGCGTGCCTGTGTTTTTCGGCAATGCGGTCGACTGTATCGTGGGCAAGGGCGCAGTGGATTGGAAGAGCCTGAAAATCTGCTTTATCGAAGTGGGTATCGCGGCGGCGGTGGCGGCGCTTTCGCAATGGCTGCTCAGCCTTTGCAACAACCGTATTTCGTGTAACGTGGTACGGGATATCCGCAAAGACGCGTTTGACAAAATCGGGAAACTTCCCTTGCAATATATTGACACCCATCCGCACGGGGATACGGTCAGCCGTATCGTTGCGGACGCCGATCAATTTTCGGACGGTTTGCTGATAGGCTTTACGCAATTTTTTACGGGCGTGATGACCATTTTAGGGACGGTCGTATTTATGCTGGTGACCAACTGGAAAATCGGTTTGGTTGTCGTAATCGTTTCGCCGTTGTCCCTCATGGTTGCAAAATTCGTCACTTCGCACACCCATAAATTTTTCGTGGAACAGACGACGACGCGCGGCGAGCAGACGGCTTTTGTCGAAGAGTCGATCGGCGGACTGAAAACCACGCAGGCGTTTGCGCACGAGGACGAGAACGAAGAAAAATTCAACGAAATCAACGCGCGATTGGAAAAATCGTCCATGAACGCCATTTTCTATTCGTCGCTCACCAACCCGTCTACGCGGTTTATCAACAACCTCGTGTACGCTTTGGTGGCAATGTTGGGCGGCTTTGCCGTGATGGGCGGCGGTTTTTCCGTCAGCGGATTTACCGTCGGCGGATTGACGAAATTCTTGTCCTACGCCAACCAATACACCAAACCGTTCAACGAAATCACGGGCGTCATTGCCGAGCTGAAAAGCGCGTTTACGAGCGCGGCACGTATCTTTGAACTCATCGACGAGCAGGAAGAAATTTCGGATAGCGGCAACGCGGTTTTGTCTGCGGAACAAGACGCAAAAGGAAACGTTGTATTGCGCGACGTGGATTTTTCCTACGATAAATCGCGCACACTAATCGAAGACCTCAATTTGGACGTAAAGCAAGGACAACGGATCGCCATCGTTGGCAGGACGGGGTCGGGCAAGACGACGCTGATCAACCTTTTGATGCGGTTTTACGACGTGGACGGGGGGCAGGTATGCGTTGACGGGAAAGACGTCCGCGAAATTACGCGCCGTTCTTTGCGCGGACAGTACGGCATGGTATTACAGGAAACGTGGTTGAAACACGCAACGGTGCGTGAAAATTTGAAACTCGGCAATCCGAGCGCGAGCGACGAAGAGATGATTGCGGCGGCGAAAGCGGCGCACGCGCACAGCTTTATCAAGCGTATGGAAAAGGGGTACGACACGGTGCTTAGCGAGGGCGGCGGTTTGTCGGAAGGGCAAAAACAGCTGCTTTGCATTGCGCGTATTATGCTGGTAAAACCGCCGATACTATTGCTTGACGAGGCAACTTCGTCCATTGATACCCGTACGGAATTAAAAATCAGCGACGGGTTTAAGCAGTTGACGCAGGGCCGCACGTCTTTCGTGGTGGCGCACCGACTTTCCACAATCGTGCATTCCGATTGCATCTTGGTAATGAAAGCAGGAAAAGTGGTAGAACAGGGCACACACAAAGAACTTTTGGCGCTGGGCGGCGAGTATGCGGCGCTCTATAACGGGCAATTCGCCTAAGCAATTTTTATCATCAAAAGAAATAACGGTCGTTGGAAATACAATGGAAGAGAGAAACGTGAAAACAAAAAAGAGAAAAAAGACGGGCGACTTGTACCGCAATTTTATTCAACTGGTCTTTGTGGGCAGTATTACGGGGGTATTGGCAGGTACGATCGTCACCTTTTTCAATATTCTCGTGCATGAGGGCGAGCGTATTTCGCAGGACGTTTATGCGTACGTCCGCCAAAACCCGGGATTTATTCCCCTGCTGTTGTTGGCGCTGCTCGGCGGTTCGTTTTTAATCGGTGTTGCGGTGAATATTTCGTCCGTAATCCGCGGTTGCGCGATTCCGCAGACGGAGGGCGCGTCGCGCGGTATCGTGCCGCTGAAATGGTGGCGTGATCTTACCTTGATGTTCGCATGCAGTTTGCTGAGTATTTTCATGGGCTTGTCAATCGGTTCGGAAGGGCCCAGCGTATTAATCGGCGCGAGTACGGGTGACGGGGTTTCGTCGACGTTGCGCCGCAACCATATGATACGAAAATACCAAATCGCCGGCGGCGCATGCGTAGGGCTTGCCGTGGCGGCAAACGCGCCGTTGACGGGCATGGCGTTTGCGTTTGAAGAGGCGTATAAACGCTTTACGCCGGAGGTGTTTATCTGTTCGGCGACGTCCGTTATCACGGGCATGCTGACTAGATCCGCGATTTACTGGATGCGCGGCGAGGAGATTTTGACAACGTTTAGCCGTTACGTTTTTTATCAACTCCCGCTCAAAGCGTACGGCTTTGTCGTGCTTGCAGGCGTTGCCTGCGGATTGCTAGGCGTGGCGTTTTACAAGCTCGCGTTTTTGATGCGAAAGCTGTTTCGGAAAATCGACGTTGAGAAAAACGAAAAAATTTCGCACGTATTGCGCGTCACGACGGCGGTATTGCTCGGCGGAATTGTTTCGCTGATTGCCGCAGGCGTTATGGGCGGCGGTCATAGTCTAATCGAAAGTATCGGTACGCTTGGCGGCACGGTCGACGTCAGTACCAAAGTGGGCTTTGGGTTAGGCTTGGCAGGGACGTTGGCGATTATTTTGCTGTTAAGAATGTTGATTACAACGGTGAATATCGGCTCTGGTATTCCTTGCGGCATCTTTATCCCGATGATTGCCATTGGCGCATGTTTAGGCGCTTTGCTGAACACGCTTTGGTTAAAATGGGGCATGGACAAGGCACATTGCGATTTGATGGTGATGATTTGCATGGCGGCGTTTTTTACGACGGTGGTAAAAGCCCCGATTACGTCTATCGTCATGATTTGCGAATTTACAGGCAGTTTCGCGCACTTGTTACCCGTTATTCTTGCGGTATTTATCGGATATTTTATCGGGGAAATGTTCCGCACGGAAGGCATTTACGAAGAATTGTTGACGGAATACGAAAAGGAAACGGATATACGTGAAAAGGTAAGCAAAGTATTTACCTTTACGGTGGCGCGCGGCGCGTTGGCAGAACGTCGCGAGGTGCGCGATATCCTTTGGCCGTCAGGCGCGCGTGTGAAAGAAATCGACCGCGGAGAGGAAAAAATTCTGCCCGACGGGGATACCGTATTGCACGGTGGCGACGTTTTGACCATTGTTTGCAGGACGGACAACCCTAACAAAGTCCGCGAAGAATTAGAACATATCTTAGGCTAATAAGCCGTCGTCCTTTTCGTCGGACGTCGTCGGACATAACCGAAGTTTTGCGCTCATATACTATCAGAGGGGGGCGGAACGATGCGGTTGTACGATGAAATTTTTAAGGATCCGAGCGACGGCGCATGTGCGCGTTGTATCGTTGTGCCGGGTGGCGGCGGATATTTTGAGGGAGTAAAATCGGTGGGGGATTTTTCCACCGAAAAGATCGTGGTGTATTTTCCCAAGCAGACGATCGAGGTGGAGGGCAAGGACCTTTCCATTAAAAAATATTACGACGGCGATTTGCAAATCGGGGGCAGAGTAACCTCTGTTAAGGTGGTTTGCCCGACGGAAACGGGGGTATAAATAGATGGCCCTGTTTTGCGTAAAAGAACGTTTGTATATTCAAGGTCTGATGCCGGAGCGTGCGCTTTTGAGATTGCGCCGAGCGAGCATACCCGTGTTCGACGTCAAAAAAACGGACAAGACGACCCTTTGCATCAGCGTGCAAAAACAAGACGTAGAAAAAATTTTTGCAATTTATCCCAAGGTGTGTTATAATACCACCGAGCATGTTTCGTTTACGGTGCGCCTTGCACCCAAAAAAGGACCTGCTAAATGGTTGCAAAACGCAAAAAAACGAGTGGGATTGCTGCTTGGCGCACTGTTGTTTATTGCGCTGACGGCGTTTGCAGACGGGTTCGTTTGCGGCGTGGATTTTGTGGGAACGGACGTGTACGCGCGGGAAACGTACGCGGCATTGCAGGAGGCAAACGTTCGCTTGTTTGCGCCCTATCGCGGCGGCAAAGAAGATATGCTTTGCGCAAAATTGCTGTCCATTGACGGCGTGGGGTTTTGTTCGGTAAAGAAAAAGGGCATGCGTTTGGTTGTGGAAATTCGCACCGCACCCTTTGCCGAAAGCGGCGCAAAAAATGGGAAATTATACGCGGAACGGTCGGGGAAAGTGCTGTCTATGACGGTGCTGCGCGGCACGCCGCTGAAAAAGATAGGGGATTTTGTAAACGCGGGCGAGCCGCTCGTTGGGGACTGGTTTTTCACCGAAGACGGGGGGCAGGTACGCGTTCAAGCTATCGCGCGTGTGCGTATGGCATGCACGTACGAGAGTGAGATTGTGGCGCAAAGCGAAGAAGAGAGTTTTGCAAAGGCATACCTTGCGGTGGGGGCGGTTGCGGAAAACGTAACGTTGAAAAGCCGCGAGATTACGGCGACGAAAAGCGGTTTTTTGGTAAAACTGTCGTATGAGATCGTGCAAACGATAAACTTTTAATAAAATTTTTATAGATAGAACGGGCGGTATAAAATGCCGCGCAAAGGAGAAACAGGATTGTCGATTTTTGATAAGATAACGGAAAACGTAGACGTCGGGTCGGTGGACAAGCTGGCGCGCATCTTAGGCGCGTTTGACGAAAATCTCAATTTCTTGGCAAGGGAGTTGGGGATCGTCGCGTACGTGGACGGCGTAAAAATCCGTTTGGAAGGGGAATCGCAGGCGGTACGGCTCGGCGCACAAGTCTTAAACGCACTCGCAAAAATGTCGGAAAACGGCGAAGAAATTGATAAGGGGCGTATGGCGTACTGTATCGAACTCGCCAAAGAGGGCAGAGCAGGCGAAATGGCGACGCTGGAAAGCGGCGTGGTGGCAATTACGGCGCGCGGTAAACAGATCAAATGCAAAACCGTCGGGCAGAAAACGTACGTGGACGCAATCAAAAAAGAGACGGTGGTGTTTGGCGTAGGCCCTGCCGGTACGGGTAAGACCTATCTTGCAGTGTGCATGGCGGTATCGGCGTTTAAGAGCAGACAAGTGGAAAAAATTATTCTTACAAGACCTGCGGTTGAGGCAGGGGAAAAGCTCGGTTTCTTGCCCGGGGATTTACACGAAAAGGTAGATCCGTATTTGCGGCCGTTATACGACGCCTTGCAGGAATTGCTCGGTTTGGAAACGTACGGAAAGCTGATGGAGCGTGGCGCGATCGAAGTTGCGCCCTTGGCATATATGCGCGGCAGGACGTTGTCTAATGCGTTCATAATTTTGGATGAAGCGCAAAACACGACGAGAGAGCAAATGAAGATGTTCTTAACCCGTATGGGGGAAGGGAGCAAAATGGTGGTAACGGGGGACGTTACGCAGATTGACTTAGACGGCAAAGAGAGCGGGCTCGTTCACGCGACGAACGTACTCGATGGCGTAGAGGGAATTGCGGTTTGTCGATTGACGGCAAAGGACGTTGTAAGACATCCGCTCGTCATGCGGATTATCCGCGCTTACGAAAAGGACGCGGAAAAAGCTGAGCAAAAAGCGGAAAAAGACAAGCAAGTATCCAACGAAAAAGGCGCAAAACGCCGCGTAAAAGACGCGGAAGGAGAGTAACGAAAGATGGAAAAAAAGCAATTCAGCATGGATTGGACGAGAAGAGATACGGCAAAGAGCGCATTTCTGTTTTTCATGCATTTTATCATATTGGTAACTTTGGCGGCAGGGTTATTGCTTGGCAATAAGCTGTCGCACATTGTAGAGTACATGCAGGAAAACGGAGCGTATTATTTATACGCGCTCATTTGCGCAATGCTGCTCGTCGTTATTATGTACTTATACTTTTTCTTTGAGGACAGGGACGTGTTGCGGAAAGCG
>JAZNXZ010000114.1:0-8097 GCA_045594165.1 Candidatus Scatosoma sp. | reverse complement strand
TGACGAGGGCGTGTTCCACCTCTTCCGCACCGCCGCCAAGCAAATACGCAATACCGCAAGCCGCGCCTGCGCCTGCCGATACGACGCCGCAATACGCCGACAATGCCCCGATACCGTCCTTTAAGTGAATGGTGATGAGATCCGACACGCAAAGCGCACGATACAGTTTTTCCTTAGACGCATGCATCCCCCGTGCGTACACAATGACGGGGACAGACGCCGTAATGCCTTGATTGCCGCTGCCCGAATTGATAACAACGGGCAATTCACAACCGTTCATACGGGCGTCGCTACCTGCCGCCGCGTACGCCTTTGCCGTGATTTTGATATCCGGCTGATAGGAACGGAGTAACACTTTGCCTACGTTAGCACCGTATTCGTTCTTTAAGCCCTCTTCGGCAATCGCCATATTGTATTCGATTTGCCGCGCAAGCGTTTCTTCGACGTCCGCAACGTCCACTTCGTCTGCAAACGCCAAAATATTTTCCACCGTCAAACCGCTACGGTCTGTTTTTTGCTTGTCTTCCAACGGCTTTTCAAACAGCGTTTCGCCGTCTTTTTTTACGCAAACGATATTCGTATGATTGTCCGCGATCCGCACGTACGCCTCGTGTGCTTTGGAACGGAGTGTGATTGCAATATCGAAAACACGCGCATTTTCAGGCGTTACCACCTCGACGGCAAAAGTATTGACGAGCGATTTCATTTGTTCGATTTGTTCGTTCGTTACGCTGGCGATTACTTCTAATTCCGCCTTGGCGTTACCCGCCACCAAACCTGCGATAAACGCCGATATGATACCGCGCATGCCGCCCGTGTGAGGCACAGTAACGCTCTTTGCGTTTTTTACAATATTGCCGCTGACCTCCACAAGCGCAGAAATCGGCGTTTCGGCAAGGATTTCGCGCGCCTTTGCCGCCGCATACGCAATGGAAATCGGCTCGGTACAGCCCATAGCGGGAACAAGCTCTTCTTTTAATATCTGCACAAATTGTGCGTAATGTTCTTTGGTATACATAAATCTATCCTTGTTCGATTAGGCGTCTTTTGCGTCCGTAGCCGCCGCCTCGTCCCTTTTTTCCGTTTCCGCCTGCAAATAGGAAACCGCCACTGCACATTTACGCTTATCAATCGTATACGTGGGAACAAGCTGTTTCACAAACTCTTTCATGCTGTCCGTTTCACTGTGCGCCGCTTCGTCAAGCTGCTCGATCGTCGTCCAAAACGTATCTTCATCCAAAGGAATGGGCTTAGCAATGCTGATCAAGCCGTTTGCCGTCTTTTGCAAACCTTCTTCTGCCATAAGCCGCTCTTCAAACAGCTTTTCGCCGGGGCGCAAGCCCGTACATTTGATTTCAATATCCACGTTGGGTTCATACCCCGACAGCTTAATTAAATTATACGCCAGGTCGTATATTTTGACGGGTTCACCCATATCCAAAACGAAAATTTGACCTCTCTTGGCGTATGCGCCCGCCTGCAAAACCAGCGAAACCGCTTCGGGAATCGTCATGAAATAGCGAATAATGTCTTTGTGTGTAACCGTCACTGGGCCGCCTTCTTCAATCTGTTTTCTAAAAAGCGGAATAACCGAACCGTTAGAGCCGAGCACGTTGCCGAAACGCACCGCCACGAAATTGGTATATTGGCTATTTTTGCCGATCGTTTGAATAATCATCTCGCAAATGCGCTTGGTCGCGCCCATAATGTTGGTGGGGTTGACCGCTTTGTCGGTAGAGATCTGCACGAACGTTTCCACGCGGAATTCTTCCGCGGCTTTGGCAAGATTGAGCGTGCCGAATACGTTGTTTTTAACCGCCTCGTTGGGGCTGGTTTCCATGAGCGGAACATGCTTGTGCGCCGCGGCGTTGAATACGATTTGCGGACGGTATTTTGCAAACACGTCGCGCACCTTCGTCTTATCGCGAATACTTGCAATCAGCGTCAACAGATTGAGATTGGGACAATGGCGTATAAGCTCCTGCTCGATTTCGTACGCGCTGTTTTCGTAAATATCCAAAATGATGAGCTGCGCGGGATTGTGCGTAGCAATCTGACGGCAAAGTTCGCTGCCGATAGAGCCGCCGCCACCCGTAACAAGGACGACTTTCCCCTCGATATATCCCATAACTTCGTGCAAATTCACGCTGACCTGTTCTCTGCCGAGCAAATCTGCAATATTTACGGGGCGGAGCTTGGAAACGCTGATTTCGCCTTTTGTCATCTTGGAAAGTTCGGGAAGTAAGCGAATCGGACATCCGCAGTCTTTACAATAGCCCAAAATTTCCGCAAGCAAAGCCCGTTTTTGCGAAGGGATTGCCACGAAAATTTCTTGAACGCGATATTTCTTGGCAACCTCTTTGATGTCTTCCAACGTGCCTACCACACGCGTATCTACCAAACGTTTTCCCAAATAGTCTTTGTCTGGATCAATAATACAAACCGTCTTATAAAGACTCTTTTTGTCCATGTTCATGTTTTTAATCAGCGTGAGTGCATCGTTATTACATCCGACAATCATCACGCGTTTTTGCTTACTGAAAAGATTGACCACCTGTTTTTCAACCGCCATGAACAACCGCTTGGAAAAACGCAGCCCCGCCAAACCGATAAAAAGCAACAAAATGTATAGACTAACAACGGAGTATCCAACGACTATATGTACATCCGCTATACGCAAAATCAACACAAACGCAAAATTTCCCACGCCAGCCACGGCGGTAACTATCAACGTGCGAAACGCCTCGGGAAAACCAACAGATGAGAATACCACGGAATACAATCCAAAAACCAGGCTGAGCGCCACTACCGCAAAAACGTTGCTCAAAATCCAAAGACCAAGCACAAGATTGATCCAATCCACCTCAACGGCATGCCGATTGAGAAACCAATACGCGCCATACGCCGCCAACGCCGTCCAAAGCACGTCGCAACCGCATAAGGCAACCGCCAAAAGTCTATTTCTTAATCTCGCCGTCTTTTTCATAACGCCTCCAACGCAAAAACTTTTTTATCCACTACGTGGATAGCCACAAAATTTATTATATCACGGAATTATCACATTGTCAAGGTTTTTTCGTATTTTTTACTTGTTCGACGATATATTCGGCATATTTTTTCGCCACATTTATCCCCGTCGCCTTTTCCAGCCCCTCGAAAAACGCGTTGGAGTTGACTTCGCAAATTACCCCACCGTCCGATGTTTCCAACACGTCCACGCCGCAATAATCCAATCCAAGCCAAACCGCCGCGCGCTCCCCAAGCGCCGCATAGCTCGGCAAAAGCTCGATTTTTTTGCCTATGCCGCCAAGCTCGATATTCGAGCGGAATTCGCCTTTCATCGCGACACGTTCCATAGCCGCCACCGTTTTTCCGCCGATTACAATAACGCGGATATCACGCCCGCTCGACTCTGCGATAAAGCGTTGATAAAAATGCGGACGGTACAGATTTTCCTGCTCTGTTTGTATCAATTCGGACATGTCGTTTACAAGTTGTACCCCTGTGCCAAACGAGCCGTAACTTGCCTTCATAACGAGCGGAAAACCAAGCGTATCTGCGACCGTTCGCAAAAAGCCTTCGTCCGCTTTTGCGTTCGGTGTATAACAAAGGGGGGCAGGGATACTTTCCGCAAGGCGAACCCCTGCGTTTTGCAACGCCAAATACGTACTGAATTTATCGTCGCAGGTTTCCACAGCCGAGGCGGTGTTAAACAGCCGCAAGCCCGTTTTTTCCAATAATTTACCAAGATATTTGTCCTTGTCAAGATACACGGCAAAATCGTATTTTTTTGGCATGAACGCAGACACGTCCCCCGTCGAACGGATTATCGCGGTAATTTCTCCGTTGCGGTACACGTCCGTTTCCACACCTAAAAAACGCAGTTCTTCCGCAATTCTTTCCGCTTGTCGATAAAATTTTTCGCCGTTAGGGTAACCGTTGATAATAATAAGCCCTTGCACCGTTTTCGCTCCTTTTGCTTTCTCTACGAAAAAGGGGACGAGTCTAACCCGTCCCCCTCGCTTTTTGTATTTACGCCTCTACGCGGATAACCGCTTCCACCGCGCCAACTTCGCTCGCGTTGATTTTTGCAACGGCGTTCTTAACCGCCTGCTCGTGCGTTTTGTGCGTGATGATGATGAGCGGAACACGCGTATCGTCAACCGCTTTTGCTTTTTGCGCAATCTCGACGATGGATACTCCGTTTTTGCCGAAAATGTTACTGATTTTCGCCAAAGTCCCTGCTTTATCGTCCACGGAAAGACGAATATAATACGCGCTTTCAAAGTCGGAAATGAATTTTACGTCGCTGTCCGCCGTCGCGTTGTTTTTGAACGTGGAATATTTAATTTCGGAATGCGTAGCCGCATAGATAACGTCGCTGACTACCGCACTTGCCGTAGGGAACGCGCCTGCGCCCTTACCGTACAGCATAATGTCGTCCAAAGCGTCGCCACGCAGATATACTGCGTTGTACGCGTCGTTTACACTCGCCAAAGGATGCGTTGCAGGGATAAACGTGGGATGTACGCGGACTTCCACGCCCTTTTCGCTGTTTTTACCGATTGCAAGGAGTTTGAGAACGTAGCCGAATTCTTTACCGACGGCAATATCCATGGCGCTGACAGACGTAATCCCCTCGCGGTGCACTTTCGTATAAGGCACTTTCGTATGGAACGCCATAGACGAAAGGATGGAAAGTTTATACGTCGAGTCAAAACCCTCTACGTCGTTGGTGGGGTCAAATTCCGCATAGCCGAGCGCCTGCGCTTCTTTGAGCGCCGTTTGATAATCCGCACCGTCCTGTGCCATTTTCGTCAAAATGTAGTTGGTCGTACCGTTGACGATACCCATCATTTCGGTAATATGGTTTGCTTGCACGCCGTCCAAAAGCGTACGGATAATGGGAACGCCGCCAACGCAGCTTGCCTCGTAATACAAACCGCAACAATTACGTTTTGCAATACGTTCAAGTTCGTGCGAGCATTTGCTAATCATTTCTTTGTTTGCGGTAACGACGGTCTTGCCCTCTTTGAGCGCCATCATAACGAATTCTTTCGCTACGCCCACGCCGCCAATCGTTTCGATAACGATATCAATCGCGGGGTTTGCCACTACTTCCGCAATGCTGCCTGCAATACATTCTTCAGGCACGCCAAGTTCTTTCAAACGCGCCGTGTTTTTATCCAAAACGCTTTCTACGACGATATCGACGTTTTGCGTTTTCAGATAAAACTCCCTGTGGTCGACCAACGTTCTGTACGTGCCGCCGCCGACTACGCCCAAACCGAGAATTGCAACGCCTACTCTCTTCTTCATATCCTAAACCTCCTGCCTATCGGCATTTTTTCCTTTTGATACTTTTGATATTTTCTAAATAAAATTTATTCAACGTTTGTTCAACGCGTACCGTATGCCGCCTTTTTAGGATTATTCCTCAACGGTATTCAAATCGTAAAGGTATTTTAAGCCCTTTAACGTGAGCAGTTTATCCACCACGTCTATCCCCTCGATTTCCTTGGCGATAATCGTGGAAAATCCGCCCGTAGCAATCGTTTTTACCTTAGGTACTTTCAATTCCTTTTTGATTCGCTTTACGATATATTCCACCAGCCCCGCAAAGCCAAACACGATACCTGCTTGCATATTCGTTACCGTATTTTTGGCAATGATGCTTTTAGGTGCTTCGATTTCCACGCGGGGCAATTTTGCCGTGCCGTTGACGAGCGAATCGAGCGAGCCTTTGATACCCGGGGCGATAACGCCGCCGATAAATTCGTTGTTTTCGTTAATGATATTAAACGTCGTTGCCGTGCCGAAATCCACCACAATCATAGGCGTACCCTCACCGTAGCCGACGATTGCCGACACACAGTTGACGATACGGTCCGCACCCACTTCACGGGCGTCGTCGCAACGGATGTTTAAGCCCGATTTCAGCCCCGGCGCAATGTGCAAGGGTTCTATCCCTAAATACAACTGACACATTTTATCAATGGTATAATCCAGCGACGGAACAACCGACGATACGATACCGCCGTCGATATCCTCTACGTTGACGCCGCGCGCCGCAAGCATGCCCGTCAGCTGCGCGCCGTATTCGTCCGAAGTTTTCTTAAAATCCGTCGCCACGCGGGAAGAAATTTTTAATTCGTTTCCGTCGTAAATGGCGTATTTTATATTCGTATTACCGATATCTATACAAATAATCATAATTTTTCCTTTTTATTTCATGCGCTTGCCGACGATACGGCAAACCGTATGGATAGACGGGGAAAGCACGAGATTAATCGCCAATTCCACCAAAAAGTTAATCCCTGCGCAAACAATCACCAAGAAATAAATTACCGTTTGTCCGTTTGCAACAAAATTCGCTTTCAGGGAATCCTGTAAAAAGCAGAGCGAACCGAGAATAAACAACCCCGTATTGACAACGGGTGCGGCTGCCGCCGCCACAAATACGCCTACGTGCGTATTCTTTTTTGCTATCCATTTATAGAGTAACCCCGAAACGACGCCTGCCGCTCCGCCTTTTACCGTGCAAAGCAATATCGTCCATACGGGATGGTCTTCCAACAAAATTAACGTGAACGCGTCAACGCCCATAGCGCCTTGGATTAGTACCACGATGCCAAACGCAAGCCCCATAAGCCCGCCTGCGACCGCTCCGTACAAAATCCCCGCCAAGACGATAGGCACTAGCACGAAACTAAGCGACGTTGCGCCAATCTTAAAGTAGCCGCCAAACACCTGCAAAACGATTACGAGCGCCAACAAAATCGCCAAACCCGTAATGCGTTTCGCGGAAAAATATTTCCGCTGATTCATAAAAACCTCCTATCGAGTTCGCCGCCGCGATACCCGTAGCAAAAAAATAAATCTTTACCCGTTTTTGCGGTAGAACCGCCCAAAAAGCGTATTCTCCACGAGTATATGTTTATTATACCGCATTTTTTTGATTTAAGCAAGGAAATAAAGGGAAAAATCAAACAATCTACGAAAAAAAAGTTGGAAATTTTTAATTTTTTAACACCCAAATCTTACCAGAAAGAATATTATGTAATAGAAACACGTCGCCGCAGGTTTCCCGCTGACACGCGGTAAGTACATATCCCCTGCGGCTAACACAGGAGGTTTATTTATGACTTGTTGCAATCAGGGTAACGCTACCCTTTGGATTCTTATTGCTCTGCTCGTGCTTGGCTCGAAGAACGGCGTTTTCTGTTCTAATACGCTCTGCGGCTGCGGCTTGCCCGTAATTATCGCCCTTTTGTTCTGCCTGTATAAAAACGGGACGTTAGCGTCGCTTCTTACTCCGTCCTGCAACTGCTCGTGTAACTGCGGCTGCAATAACGGCTATTAATTTTTTCTTTATCTCCTTAATTTTTACTCCATGAAAAAAGCGGAGTCGGGTAAACCGATTCCGCTTTTTTATCGTTTTCTTTTTAGAATTTTTTAGAAAGGAAGTACGCTTGCAGGGCGATAATCGTCTTGCCGTCGCAAATTTCGCCTTTTTTCAGCATTTGCCAAACTTCTTCTTCGGGAATAAATTCCGCATCCAAATACTCGTCGTCGTCCAAATGCGCCTTCGTCCTTTCGCCGTCGTACGCACGGTAGACGTAAATTTTTTCGTTGGTGTACCCGGGGCTGGGGTAATCGACAAACAGCAATTCGAAACGTTTCGCCTTGATACCGCCCTCTTCCTCCAACTCTCTTGCGGCGGTAACAATCGGCTCTTCCTTGCCGTCGATTTTCCCCGCTGGAACTTCTAAAATCGTTTCCCCGTAGGGATAGCGGTATTGCCGAACGAGTAAGATTTTGCCGTCCTCTTCGTATAACACGCACGCACCGCCGTTATGTTCAATTACTTCACGTGTGCAAGGTCTGCCGTCGGGCAAGAGGGCGTCGTCGCAACGCACCGTGAGTATTTTTCCGCGAAAGACGTAATTTTTATTAATTGTTTTTTCCGTGTAATCCATAGAATTCCCCTTTGGCATTTTCGCCAAGTTTTTTTATGATTATTATCATTATAGCACAAAAAAGAAAAATATCCAAGATTTTTTCGCAAAACGTCTTGATTTTTTTTATATTTTCAGG
>JAZNXZ010000113.1:0-2939 GCA_045594165.1 Candidatus Scatosoma sp. | reverse complement strand
CGTTTTTGTAATAACAGTCTGGGTGCCGTACTCGTCCAAAGAAACGATATATTTTGCATTACCGTTTACCTCTATCTCGTCGGCAAAAGAAAATGTTTCCGTCCCATTGCTCACTTTCCCGTAAACGTTTGTACCATCTACCGAAAGCGTCT
Source organism: Candidatus Scatosoma sp. (assembly GCA_045594165.1). Lineage (GTDB taxonomy): Bacteria > Bacillota > Clostridia > Christensenellales > Borkfalkiaceae > Scatosoma. The sequence continues at coordinate 2,787 of JAZNXZ010000113.1, read as the reverse complement.
TAAAAGAAATCCCATCAACAGGATCTGGCTCTTCTTCGCTAGAACTGTTTTCTAAATCATCCGAACTTTCGGCAATACTTTCCGAGCCCTCTTCCACGACCGTAGAACTCTCTTCGATTATTTCAGAGTTTTCTTCGTTCGCACTCTTTTCAGACGAAAAACTTTGCGAGATTTCTTCGCTACGCACAGCAGAACTTTCCTCGCTATTCCCTTCGCTGCCATACAGATTGCTCAACCAAGATTCGTAGTCAAAATTGCTTGTTTCGGAAGAGGAGCTTTCAGTAGTACTACTTTCGCTGTTGATAGAAACGCTCTCTTCGCTGCTACTTGTCTGTTCGTCAGAACTATCCGAAAAAGCCGAGCTGCTTGCACCGCCGCCGAAAGAAACGCTCTCTTCGCTGCTACTTGTCTGTTCGTCAGAACTATCCGAAAAAACCGAGCTGCTTGCACCGCCGCCGTCACCGCCGTTGCTCTTATCACCGCAGGCAACCACGCCTGCCGTCAACGTCAAACAGCCCAACACCGCCAATATTTTCAACAATTTCCCTTTCATAGAAGTCTCCCATGAATAAATATTAAACATATTTTATCACGTTTTTTCCCGTTCGTCAATACCTTTTTCTTTTTTTAGTAAAAAGAAAAAACGGCGCGCTTTTGCGTACCGTCTTTCTTCTTTTTTTTTGGAATTTGTCTAAAATTATTCCGCTTTGATTGCGCCAACAGGGCAAGCGTCTGCACAAGCGCCACAATCTACGCATTCGTCATTGATCACGTAAATCCCTTTGCCTTCGTCCAACACAATCGCGCCAACGGGGCAGGTGTCTGCGCAAGCGCCGCAAGCAACGCATTCGTCCGTAATTACATGTGCCATAATTGTTACCTCCGATTTTTTGCTTTTTGCTCTTATATTATATCACGTTTTTTTCAATTAGTAAAGGATTCAAGGAAAATTTTTTCGCCTTTTTTAGTTTTTTCTCAAATTCTCTGCAATCTCTTTGAGGAGTGCCGCCGCCTTTCTTACTTCCTCTTCGGTGTTTCCCTTGCCAAAACTGATGCGCACGCACTCTCTCGCCTGTTCTTCCGTCAATCCCATCGCCATCAATACGTGGCTGGGTTTTACCGACGCGCTGGCGCACGCCGCTCCTGCCGAGATACTCACGCCGCAAAGGTCAAGCTTATACACAAGGTCCACCCCCGTTACCCCTTCGATACGGAGCGAAAGCACCGCAGGAATATCCCCGCCGTAAATATGCACGCCGTCAAGCCCCGAAATCTCTTCGACAAAAATCGCACGCAATTTTTGTATCTTTTTGCTTGTTTCCGACACGGTAGCCGCCGTTTTTCGATACGCCGCCGCCATACCGACCACCGCCGCTACGTTCGTCGTACCGCCGCGCAAGCCTCGTTCTTGCTCCCCGCCGACAATAAGCGGTTTAATTTTTACGCCGCTTTTGATATACAGCGCGCCACAACCTTTCGGCCCGTAAAATTTATGCGAAGAAATCGACAGCATATCCGCCCCCAACGCCTTCACGTCCAAAGGCATATGCGGCGCAGCCTGCACGCCGTCCGTAAAAAACAGCGCGCCTTTTTCATGCGCAATTTCCGCCAACTCCTTAATCGGTTGCGCCACACCCGTTTCGTTATTTACCGCCATAACGGCAACGATACCCGTGCGTTCGGAAATCATCTCTTGCAAAGCGTTCGTTTCGACACGTCCCTGCCCATTTACGGGTAAATAGCTGACCGCAAAGCCTTCTTTTTGCAACTTTTCCGCCGCCGCCAAAACCGCATGGTGTTCGATCGCGGACACGATTACGTGGTCACGCCCCTGCTCTTTCATGGCATACGCGCCGCCGATAAGCGCCCAATTGTCGCTCTCCGTCCCCCCCGAAGTAAAATACACTTCGTTGGGTTTTGCGCCCAACAATTCGGCGAGGGTATCGCGCGCATTATCCACCGCGCCCATGGCTTTTCTGCCGTGCGTGTGCGGAGAATCGGCGTTGCCGTAACTATCCGTCAAATACGGCAACATTGTATTAAGGATTTCCTTGTCGAGCGGCGTTGTCGCCGCATAATCGAGATAAATCCGTTCCATAGACCGCCACTCCTTTTATCGTTCCTTATTATTATAGCCGCCTAAAAAGGAAATGTCAAGACGTACGGTTATCCTACCGCAGATTTTCCCCGAAAAAATATTTTTTCGTCAAAATTGTAATTTTTTTCAAAAAACCCCTTGAAAAATGTTAGAAAATATAATATAATGATTGCAATTATCGGTTCTTTGTAGAAAATCGGGCTTTCACGGCGCAGAGAGAACGCCGTAGCGTGCGAAATTTTACGCCCCAAACTGCCGATAAAATATTGCAACGACACAAGGGGGATTTTATTTATGAGTATCAATGGCGAAAACATCCGCAACATTGCGATTGTGGGACACAGTGGCGAAGGCAAGACGACGCTTTGCGAAGCGATGCTGTTCAACGGAGGCGCAATCGACCGTATGGGTAAGGTCGCGGACGGCACGACGGTTTCGGATTTCGACGATCTTGAAAAAGCAAAGGGTATGTCTATCTATACCACTTATTCCAATTTGATGTGGAAAGGGGTCAAGGTCAATCTTTTAGACCTTCCCGGTTATTACGATTTTGAAGGGGAAAGAAACGAAGGCTTGCGCGCGGCGGGCGGTGCGCTTTTGGTTATCGGCGCGAACGGCGTCATTCCTATCGGCGCAGAAGCAGTCGTGGATTATTGTTTGAAACTTGGGAAACCGCTGATTATTTTCAT
>JAZNXZ010000112.1:0-7296 GCA_045594165.1 Candidatus Scatosoma sp. | reverse complement strand
AGCCTTTTGACCGTGCTTTTGTACAAAAGATTGTCTAATTTTTTGAAAAAATTAAAAATTTGAGCGTGTGACAAAGCGAAATATTTGCAAAATTGTTGTAAAGGTATTATAATAAAATCATGGCAAAAATCATTACGGCGTCGCGCGAAGAAACGGAAAACTTTGCGCGGACGTATGCAAAAACTTTATCGGCAGGCGACGTCGTCGTGTTGGACGGCGATATGGGCGCAGGGAAAACGGTGTTTTCCAAAGGCGTAGCCGCAGGGCTTGGCATTGAGGAAGAAGTCACCAGCCCCACGTACGCGTACATGAACGATTACGATGGACGGCTGTTTCATTACGATTGCTACCGTATCGAAAGTGTGGAGCAGGCGGAAAATTTGGGACTTGCCGACTATTTTGATATGGGCGGCATCTGTTTGATTGAATGGGCGCAGAATATCGCGCCGCTGCTTCCGCGCAAAATCAAGCGCGTCGTCATTAAAAAGTTGGACGAAAACAGACGGGAAATCGAGTATTGAAAAAGGAAAGGATAAACAGGCATGAAAAATTATTTGGCGGTGGATACCAGCGGAAATCATCTTTGCGTGATTGCGTGTAAGGACGGAAAAACAAGTTCCGTCTTTTTGCCCGATTGCGCGATGAAACACTCCGTTTCCGTAATGCCTGCAATCGATAAAGCCTTAAAAGACGCGAACATGTCTTTAAACGAGTGTGATTTTTTTGCTGCCGTCGTGGGCGCAGGCTCGTTCACGGGGATACGTATCGGTATCTCGGTGGTCAAGGGCTTTTGTTTGGCACATCAAAAACCCGCGTTGCCCGTAACTTCCTTTGACGTGATGGCATATACTAAAAAAGACGGCAAGATTTTATGTCTTGTCGACGCGTTGCACGATTGTTACTATGCCTGCGGTTAGGAGAATGGCAAGGTGACGTATCCGCCGTCTTATCTTACGGAAGAGCAGGTGTTGGATTTGGCAAACGACGGCTACGCTTTATTGGGCGTTTCTTCTATGCCGATCGGGGGAAAAGTTACGGTGGAAACCGTCGATCCTGCCGAGGGCTTGGCAAACGCCGTTTGCGCTTTGGAAAAGCAAAATCAATTTGGGCAGTTGACGGCGCTGTACGTGCGCAAGAGTTCGGCGGAACTGAATTTGGAAGAGAAAAAATGATCACGATACGGGATTGGGCGGAAAAAGATTTGCCCAAATTAATGGCGTTGGAACGCGCGTGTTTTTCGGACGCGTGGACGACGGAAATGATGAAAAACGAATTTCTTCGTGGCGGATTTTGCGGCGTTTTGGCGGAAGAGGACGGGGAAATCGTCGGATATTTATGCGGATATTCGCTGTTTGAAGACGCGGAGCTTTTGAAAACCGCCGTCTTGCAAGAACGCCGCGGTAAGGGGATCGGCGGTTTGCTTTTGGACGCGTTCACTGAAAAAGTCCTTTCACAGGGCGCGGAACAAATCTTTTTAGAGGTCCGCGTCACAAATACGCCTGCACTGGGCTTGTATTTGAGCCGCGGCTTTGAAAAAACGCGGATACGAAAACGCTATTATTCCGACGGCGAGGACGCGTTAGAGATGAAACGCTCGCTTTGCCCCGAAGATTGATTTTTTATAATACCGAAAAAACGAAAAGGGGGACGGGCAAACGGTTACGCTTTCCGACGTTTCGTTTTTACAAAAGGGAAAGGGAAAGGATTTGGTGTTTTTGCACGGCTATCTTTCCTGTAAGGAAACGTTTGCAAAGCAAGTGGAATATTTTTCCCGCTTTTACCGCGTGACGGCGATCGATTTTTTGGGATTCGGGGGGAGCGTATCTTTATCAAGCCCCTTTTCCGTGTCCGATTACGCCGCCTGGACAAAGGAAGTATTCACCCTTTTAGGGGTGGAAAAACCGCACCTGGTCGCCCATTCGTTCGGGTGTCGGGTGGCGGTGAAAATGGCGGCAAACGATTGCGCGCTTTTTGACAAAATTTTGCTCACGGGGACGGCAGGCGTTATTTTGAAACGGTCGCTCTCGTACAAAATTAAGGTAAAAACCTACCGTATCGTGCGGCGGTTTGCCCCGAAATTTGCCGAGAAAAAATTCGGCAGTGCCGAATATAAAACGCTTTCGCCCGTGATGAAAGAAAGCTATAAAAAAATCGTAAACGAAGACCTGCGCGGCGACGCGCAAAGGATAGAAAATCCCGTGCTGATCGTGCAGGGTAAAGACGATCGCACAACCCCGATGGAAGAGGCGCGGGCATATTTGCATTGTCTAAAAAACGGTTCTTTGGTCGAGATGAACGGCGGACATTTTGCGTTCATGGACGATCCTTTGACCTTTAATCTTATTGCCGAGGAATTTTTTTATGACGGAACTTGTGCTCAAAGTAGTATCTAGCGTCGTTTTGGCGTGTCTGTTCTGCGTTTGCACCCTGAAAATGACGGGGGCGATGCAGCAGGCAGGCTATAAAAACGGCGTCTTTTGGCGTTGGCTGAAACGCAAAGACAATTTATACTACAACCGTTTGGCGGTGTTTGCGCTCTGCTTAGCGCTGTCGACGGCAATCGTGTCCCTGTGCTTTTCCTTTTTGGGCGTAGCGTGGGCGCTTGCCATTTCCGCCGTGCCTTTTATCCTGCTTTGCTTGTTCCTTTGTTGGGCGGACGGAAAATACGCGTTAAAGGTAAAGACGGTACACACGGGTAGGTTTTGCCGTCTGTTCGGCGCGTATCTTTTCTTCGTGGCGGCGACGGGGTATATCCTGATTGCCTTGCTCGGCTTTTTGAAAGATTGGAACGGTTCTCCGCTGTACGGTTTGATATCGTACGTACCTTTTGCGTTGATGCCCTTGCTTTTGCCTGCGCTCCTTTGCGCGGCGAACGCAGTAACGGGTATTTTTGAAAATGCAAGAAATAAAAAATTTGTCGAAAGGGCGCAGACGGTATTAAACGAAAAAGAAATTATCCGCATCGGCGTGGTAGGCAGTTATGGCAAAACTTCGGTGAAAAACATCTTAAAAACGATTTTAGCCGAAAAGTATTCGGTGGTGGAAACGCCTGCCTCGTACAATACGCCCGTGGGGATTGCCAAGACGGTATTTTCCCCCGATTTTGAGGAAAAACAAGTGTTTATCGCGGAAATGGGCGCAAGACAGGCAGGGGACATTGCGCAGCTTTGCGCGTTGGTGAAACCCGATTACGCGGTATTTACGGGCGTTTGCGAACAGCATATCGAAACGTTTGGATCGCTTGAAAACGTTTTACAGGAAAAGAGCGAAATCGTAAGATGCGGCGCAAAAAAAGTCGTCTGCGGCAACGGACTTCGCGGAGCAGTCGAAGAAAACGAAAACACGGTGTTTGCTTGCGGCGTCAAGGACGTGGAAAAAGCGTTGACGGGTACGCAGTTTGTCTTGGTATTTGACGGAACGGAGATTGCCGTGGATACGAAACTGCTTGGCGATGGCGCGGTGGAAAACATTGCACTTGCGGCGACGCTTGCCAAAGAAATGGGGTTGACGGCAGAGGAAATCGGGCGTGGGATTGAGAAACTCCAACCCGTACCCCACCGTTTGCAGCTTCTTGAAAGCGGCGGCGTGTATATTTTAGACGACGGATATAATTGCAACATTGTCGGCGCGAAATCGGCGCTGTCCGTCCTTAGCACGCACACGGGTAGAAAATGCGTGGTCACCCCCGGTATCGTGGAATGCGGCGTGTTGGAAGAAGAAATCAACGCAGAGCTTGGCAAGGCATTGGCAACGGTAAACGCCGATTGTATTCTCTTGGTGGGGCAAACGCTGGTACAGTCTGTAAAAGAGGGGTATTTGCAATCGGGCGGCGACAAGGAAAAATTGCAATCGGTAAAGACGTTGGCGGACGCGCAGGCGCAGCTTGGCGCGTGGGTGCAAACGGGGGACGCCGTTCTGTTTTTGAACGACCTGCCCGACGTGTATTAAATTTAGCGAAAAACAAAAGAAACACCAAAGCGGAAAAATCGACGCGGAGGTGTTTTTTTATGCGAAAAGTGGCGGTAATCTTCGGGGGCAAATCAAACGAAAACGAAATCTCCGTATTGACGGGGATTTTCGTGATGAAAGTGTTGGAGGGGACGGAGTTTTCGCCCGTGCCCGTATACGTACATACGGACGGCGAAACGTATTCTTCGTCAAAATTAAAGGAATTATCCACCTATCAATCGGGGAAAATTCCGTTGCAGGACAGGGTGATTTTTTACGGAAAATCGCTATACCGTATTCAGCAGCAAAAGGGAAAAATGAAAAAATGGACGGACGTGGACGTAGCGATTAATTGTTGCCACGGCGGTTTGGGCGAGGGTGGGGGCGTGTCTGCGTTAACGGCGTTAAATGGCATTCCGCTTGCCTCGCCCGACTTACTCGCCTCGGCGGTGTTTATGGATAAAGACGTGACGAAAATCATGATGAAAGGGCTGGGCGTGCCAACGTTGCCGTATATCCGCGTTGGGGAAAAGGAATACGAAAAGCGCGGTGCATTTTTATTAAAAAGCATCGGTCGCAGATTAAAATATCCCGTCGTAATCAAGCCCGTGCATTTGGGCTCGTCCATCGGGATAACCAGGGCGAACGACGAAGAAGAGGCGAAAAAAGGGATGGAAACGGGTTTTGCCTTGGACGATCGCCTGATTATTGAAAAGTGTCTAACGGACAAAACGGACGTCAACTGTGCGGCGTACAGCCTAAACGGCGAAATTTTCGTGTCCGAACCGCAAACGGCGTTTGGGGACGGGATCTATTCGTTTGAGGAAAAGTATATTAAGCGCAAAAAAGACCAAACGCAGGGGGACGGGTGCGCGTTGAGCGAAGAAATCGCCGATAAAATACGCAGTTATACCAAGACGGCATACAAACGGCTGAACATGCAAGGGGTGGTGCGCATGGATTACCTTGTCAGCGGAAAACAGGTGTATCTTTGCGAAGTGAATACCGTTCCCGGCTCGCTTGCCTATTATTTGTTTTGCGAGCGTATCACGGAGGCTAGGTCGTTTTTCTGCGCGTTGTTGCGCGACGCAATCTCTAGAGAAAACACGGAAAAGGCTGTCCTTTCGACGGGAATTTTGCAAAGCGTAAAATGGAATAGAAAATAAAAAATCCCCGAAAGCCTCGTGCTTTCGGGGAAAGTTTTTCTACGGTTAATTTTCTTGTATTTCTTGTGATTTTTGTGTTTCGGATATTTCCGTCGGGGCAATCTCTTGTAAAATTTCTTCCGTCTGTTGATTTTCGATAACGGTCGGTTGCGTTTTTTCAAAAGGTACTAAAATGAACTTTTTGCCCTTGAACACGACGTAAATCACCGTGTAGACGATCGCGCCGAGCGTTTCGATCAGCATATCGTGCATGCTGTCGAGTAAGCCGATATCCAAATATCCCATAATTTCCGTCGTTGTGCCGTCGGGGTTTACGATGGTAGTGATTACGGTATGTTCTGCGCCGATCGCACTTTCGGGGAACCCTAAAAGTTTTCCTAAAAGATAGGACGGGCGTGTGCTGGTCAACCAAGTGTCCTTTTGCATGTCCGTGCCAAAAAGGCTATCCAAACCAAATTCGACAAATTCCCAAAGCCCTGCGATGGAAAGCGAGAACGCAAAACCCATGACGGCGCAGAGCGCAACGCTAGCCTTTTTGCCACGTGCGCGGGGCAGGTATGCACCGAAAATGGCGAAGATCAAACCTGCAAAGCCGTGTAACATATCGTCCCACCACGAAAACTTGAGATACAGCTGATAGGATGAACCGAGCAACGGCCCAACCGTATACGCAATGACAAAGACGTATAAAACGGGTTGTATACGGAAACGGAAAAGACGTTCCACGAGAAGAGGCGCAAGCACGTAGGCAATTCCTGCAAAGGAAAGCGCCATATCGTCCCATTCCGTCAGGACGGCAAAATAGACGACGGAGAACGCCGAAAATGCGAATGCTAACGCGGTGGCGACGAATCTCGTCCAATCCGCTCCGTTAAAGCTTTTCAATTTTCCGATCACTTTATTCATAGAATAAGCCCCGCAAAACAGGTATATTTTTACCGTGTGAAAATACACACAACATACAGTATAACAGTTTTATGGAAAAATGTCAAACGCTTAAAAGACTTTTGCGCGCAGAATATAAAATTCTGTAAATCTGCGCTAAAAATCATTGATTTTTGCGCATGATTTTGCTATACTAATGTGGAAAAAGAGCAAAATTGGAAAACCATAGGTTTTTCAAGTAGGAGTTTTTATGGCTACGGGTGAATTTACCGATAAAGTGCGAATTTTAATTAGAGCAGGGGATGGCGGCGACGGCATGAACTCGTTCAAGGCGTATAAGGGTAAGCCTGCCTGCGGTCCTGACGGCGGCGACGGCGGTAAGGGCGGCGACGTGTATTTCGTCGGGGACAAGGACATGAACGATTTGTTCCCGTTCCGTTTTGTGTCCAAATATTTTGCCGAAAACGGCGAAATGGGCGGCACGCAAAAATGCTTTGGCAAGAGCGGTAAAGATTTGTTTATCAAGGTGCCTTTGGGGACTTTGGTGCGCGATGAAGAGAGCGGCAGACTGATTTGCGACGTCTTTGAGGACGGACAGCAGGTTTTGGTTGCGCGCGGCGGCAACGGCGGCAAGGGCAACGTGCGCTTTACGACGGCACGTCGGCATGCGCCCAACTTCGCGCAAAAGGGCGAAAAGGTAAAACAGCATTACGTTATTTTGGAAATGAAAGTGATTGCGGACGTCGGGTTCGTTGGTTTCCCCAACGTGGGTAAGAGCACTCTTTTGTCCAAGATTTCGGCGGCAAAACCCAAAATTGCCAACTATCATTTCACGACGTTATCCCCGAATTTGGGCGTGGTGCGCTATTACGAAAAATCGTTTGTGGCGGCGGACATCCCCGGGCTTATCGAGGGCGCGGCGCAGGGCGCTGGCTTAGGGCACGATTTCTTGCGTCATATCGAACGTACCCGTATGCTGTGTCACGTGGTAGATATTTCGGGCTGCGAGGGGCGTGACCCGATAGACGATTTCCAAAAAATCAACGCCGAGCTGAAAGAGTTCAGCGAAGAGCTTGCCAGCCGTCCGCAGATTATCGTTTGCAATAAATGCGACGTATACGGCGCGGAGGATAACCTGAAAGCGTTTAAGAAAAAATACGGGCGAAAGTTTAAGATTTTCCCCATTACCGCGGTCACAGGTGAAGGCACGAGAGAACTTATCGAGGGAATTTTGGCGGCACTTAGTCAGTTGCCTCCTGTGGAACCGATGCCCGTGGAAGAAGAATTCGAATACAAG
>JAZNXZ010000111.1:0-11157 GCA_045594165.1 Candidatus Scatosoma sp. | reverse complement strand
CGTGCAGGAATATCTGGCGGAGGCAAAAATCGACGAAAACCGTATTTTGACGGAAGTTGCGGTGTTTACGGACAAGAGCAATATCGACGAGGAATTGACCAGACTTCGCAGCCATATTCAGCAATTTAGAAGTATCGCCACGGAAGGGATCGTGGGCAGAAAGCTCGACTTTTTGGTGCAGGAGTTTAACCGCGAGGCGAATACGACCTGTTCTAAGAGCAACGACGTAACGATTACCCGCGCAGGGCTTGCCTTGAAAAACGAGATTGAAAAAATCCGTGAGCAAGTGCAGAATTTGGAATAAGGAGCGCGGAAATGAAGAATAAACTGTTGGTAATTTCCGGCCCGTCGGGGGTTGGTAAAGGGACGCTTGTCAAGGCGTTGAAAGCCCGCCGTGCCGACGTGGTGGAATCTATTTCTTGTACGACGCGCCCTCCGCGCGAGGGGGAAACCCACGGCAAGGAATATTTTTTCTTGACGAAGGAAGAATTTTTACGGCGTATCGCAGAAAACGATTTTTTGGAATACGACGAACATTTTGGCAATTATTACGGCACGCCGAAAAGCTTTGTGCAAGACATGCTCAAAGAAAAATCGGTGATTTTAGAAATTGACGTAGTAGGTGCGCTAAACGCAAAAAAGGCAATCCCTGAAAGCGTGTTAATCATGATAGCGCCGCCGTCCTTGGAAGAGCTGAAACGCCGTCTTGTGGGCAGAGGCACGGAAACGGACGAGGATATTGAAAACCGACTTTCGAGGTTGGACTACGAGATGTCGCAACAAGACAAATACGATTACGTAGTCATCAACGACGATTTAGAGCTTGCGCTGTTGCAGATAGAAAAAATTTTAGACGCAGAGTAAAAAACTAAGATAAAAAACACAGAATAAGGAGTGTAGAAATATGATTAATGAACCTTCGGTAGACGCAATGATTCGTAAACTTGGGACGGAAGAAGAACCCATCAGCCGTTACGCGCTTTGCACGATTGCGGCGAAACGCGCCCGTCAGATTATTGAAACGGAACGCAACCTTGGCGTACACGATTCGACGGGCAAGGACAAGGAATTGCTTTCCGCGTGCAAGGATATTGCAGATGGCAAAGTAATCGTTGCAAAGGACTAAGAACGAACGGTGATTGCCTCGAATAGTTTCGGGGCATTTACTTTTCAAAAGGCAAAATTGAGGGGAAGTGCATGATTGCGGAAGTAATCGTCGATATCGCGGCGAGTGAAACGGACAGAATATACGATTATCTCTGCGACGACAGCGTTGTCGTCGGCAGTCGCGTTCGTGCGCCCTTTGGCGGTAAAACCGTGCCGGGATTTGTCATGCGCGTCAAGGAGAAGTCCGACGTGCCTCCTGAGCGGTTGAAAAAAGTTATCCCCTGCGACGACGGCTTACCCGCGCTAAATGCAGAGTGTCTTTCCCTTGCGGAAAAGCTGGCGGCGAGATACCGCGTGCCAAAAGCGTTGACTTTGCGGTTGTTTTTGCCCTCGGAAATGCGCGTAGGCAAAGTGCGCGAACTGACGAGAAATTATGCCGAACTGACTTTGCCGCTTGCGGAAACGAAACTGCCTGCGCGCGCGAAAAATCAAATCGGCGCGGCGGAATATCTTGCGCAAAACGGCAAGAGTGAGTGCGCTCGGCTCAACGAGCTTTTTCCCGGCGGTGTAGCCGCACTTGAAAAGAAAGGCTACGTTAAAATTACGAAAGAACAGATTTTGCGCGACCCGTACAAGGCGGTGGAAAGCGAAAAGGTGGAACGCGTCCTTACCGCCGACCAACAGCGCGCGGTGGATACCGTCAACACCGACAACCGCACCGTGCAACTGATACACGGCGTTACGGGCAGCGGTAAAACGGAAATTTATTTGACCTTAATTGCACAGCGTTTGCAAAAGGGCGAAAGCTCTATTTTTCTCGTGCCGGAAATTTCGCTGACGCCGCAGATGCTTGCCCAACTTCGGGCGAGGTTTGGGAAAAACGCGGCGATTTTGCACAGCGGACTTTCGGCGGGCGAACGGTTTGACGAGTGGTGGCGCTTGCGTTCGGGTGAGGCGAAAATTGCTATCGGCGCGCGTAGCGCTATCTTTGCGCCCTTGGAAAATTTGGGTGTGATTATTATCGACGAAGAACACGATTCTAGTTATTTCAGCGAATCTGCGCCTAGATACAATACCTTCGACGTGGCGTTGTTGCGGGCAAAACGGAACGGTTGCAAGCTGGTTTTAGGCAGCGCAACCCCTGCGGTGGAAACCTACAAACGCGCCAAGGAGGGGGAATTTTCGCTGATTACGTTGGAAAAACGTATCAACAAGCGCGCGCTCCCTGAAATTATGATTGCGGATATGCGCCGCGAAGTGCGCCGCGGAAACAACTCGGCGTTTTCGGGGGCGTTGAAAGAAGAGTTGGAAAAATGTCTTGCCTCGTCCAAGCAGGCGATTTTGTTTTTGAACCGCCGCGGCTATTCGCAAACGGTGATTTGCAAGGAGTGCGGGTACGTTGCAAAATGTCAGCAATGCGACGTTTCGCTGACCTATCACCGCGAGGAAAATTGCTTAAAATGCCATTATTGCGGCACGAAATACAACATGCTTTCCGCTTGTCCCGATTGCGGCGGCGTCAAGCTTTCGTATGCGGGGACAGGCACGCAACGGGTGGTTGCGGATTTGCAAAAGCTGTACCCGACGGCGCGGATTTTGCGTATGGATAACGATACGACGAGCGGGAAAGAAGGGCATTATAAAATTTTGAAAACCTTTGCCGAGCATAAGGCGGATATCCTCGTCGGTACGCAGATGATTGCCAAGGGGCACGATTTTCCCGAGGTAACGCTCGTGGGGATTTTGGACGCGGATATGAGTTTGCATTTTTCCGATTACCGCAGCGGCGAACGCACTTTTCAGCTGTTGACGCAGGTGGCGGGACGGAGCGGCAGAGCGGAAGAAAAAGGCAAGGTCGTTTTGCAGACGTTCGACCCTGAAAACGAGGTGCTGCGCTTTGCGACGGCGTACGATTATCAGGGATTTTACGAAAACGAAATTTCTTTGCGCGCGGCAATGCAATTTCCGCCTTTTTCCAAAATCGTGCGCGTGCTGGTTACGGGCGAGGACGATAAAAAGACGATAGAAACGCTGCGTACGGTGTACGTGGATTTAGAACGGTTATACACCGAAAATACGGACAAATTTTTATTCTTTAACAAGATGCGCGCGCCGATTAAACGGATAGAAAACAAATACCGTTATCAGGTGCTAATGCGCCTTTCGGAGACCTCTGTTTTGCCGCAAATCTACGATATTTGCGCGGCGGCGAGAAACCGCGACGTGTTGGTATCCGTTGAAGAAAATCCTACAAATTTAAGTTAAAAGTATAGATAAACGACTTTTAGGAGTGCATTATGGCGATAAGAAACGTTGTACAGGTCGGCGACGACGTGTTAAGACAGGTATGTTTTCCTGTGGAAGAGTTTGATGAAAAGCTCTGGAAACTGCTGGACGATATGAAGGAAACGGTAAAAAAAGAAGAGGGTGCAGGGCTTGCCGCGCCGCAGGTGGGGATTTTGCGCCGCCTTGCGGTGGTGGACGTTGACGAGGGGTATTTTGAACTGATTAACCCCAAAATTGTTGCACAAAAAGGGGAGCAGAGCGGCTGGGAAGGCTGTCTTTCCGTCCGCGGCAAAAGCGGTATTGTTTCCCGTCCCATGAAAGTGACCGTGGTATATCAGGACAGAAACGGACAGCAGCAGACGATAAAAGCGAAAGGCTTTTTCGCACGTGCAATCTGTCACGAACTCGACCATTTGGACGGCGTATTGTATATAGACAAAGCAACCCATATCGAAAAAGCTTAAAACGACGTATAAGGGCGCATCTTCATCACAAAAACGGAACTTGTCCTTGCTCGTGTACGTCTATGTACACTCCCGTCGGGCAAAACCCGTGTTTTGTGTGAACCTGCAACCCTTCTCCGCCGTTTTAGGTATTTTCAACATATTCTTATTAGGAGTAAACATGAAGATTGTATTTGCAGGCACACCCGATTTTGCGGTAGCCCCTTTGAAAAACATCATAGAAAACGGCTACGAAGTAGTCGGGGTAATCACGCAGCAGGACAAACCGCAGGGGCGCAAAGCAATCTTGACGCCGCCCCCTGTGAAAACGTTGGCGCAGTCCTACAATATTCCCGTATTACAGCCAGAAAAAATCCGTGACGAAATCGAGGCGGTAAAGGCGCTTGGCGGCGATATTTTGGTTACCTGCGCATACGGACAAATTTTGACGCAGGCGGTTTTGGACTGTTTCCCCAAAGGGGTTTGGAATATTCATGCGGGGCTTTTGCCCAAATACCGCGGCGCGTCCCCGATACAAAGCTGTATTATCAACGGCGAAAAAACGACGGGGGTTTCCATTATGAAAACGGAGCTTGGCTTGGATAGCGGCGACGTGCTTTGCGTGGAAGAAACGGAAATTCTGCCTACCGAAACGTACGGCGAGCTGTCGGACAGACTTTCTATTATCGGTGCGGAGTTAATCGTGCGCGCGCTTGCGGAAATCGGGAACGGAAATTATACCTTGACGCCGCAGGCGAACGAGGGTGTGCAGATATTCCGCAAAATTGAAAAAGAACACGCAAAAATAGACTTTCATAAGCCTGTAAACGTGCTTATAAATCTTATTAGGGGTATGAACCCTGCGCCTGTTGCGTATGCGATTTTGGGCGAAAACAAGCTGAATATTTACCGCGCGGAAGAGGCGGTACTGACGGAAGAAGAACGGGCAGGCGCAAACGCGGCAACCGTCGGTGAAATTCTTTCGGATAAGCCCAAACGCGGCTTGCTGGTCAAATGCGCGGACGGCGTTATTAAATTGACGGAAGTGCAAATGGCGGGCGGAAAACGCATGTCGGGGGGCGACCTTATCAACGGCAGAAAAGTACAGAAGGGGCAGGTGTTTACATGTTGACGAACCCTGTTTACGACCCCTTTCAAATTTTGACGAAAATCTATTCGGACGGCGCGCACGTAAAGCAAGCGATTGCCGACACGTACATAGAGGAACAATACCGTTCCCGCACGGTGAAAATCGTGTACGGAGTGTTGGAAAACGACGGCTATTTTGACCATTGTATTCGCTTTTACGCGCCAAAAGCACCCAAGCTTGCCGTGCGTACGATTTTGAAAATTTCGCTGTATATGCTGCTGTTTATGGACAAAAAACGGTACATGATCACCGATTGCGCCGTGGATTTGTGTAAAAAGTTGGGCAAGAGCGGCGTCAGCGGTTTCGTCAACGCATTTTTGCGCAGATTTGATAGGGCGGCGGTGGACAACGCGTTGCCAAAGGGCTTGCAAGGCAGGGCTATTGCTCTTTCCTATCCGCAGTTTGCCTTGGAAATGTTGCAAAAAGAATACGGCGATAGAGCGGAAAACATTGCGGCGGCAAAGAGCAAAGGCGTGTCCGTTCGCTTTGTGGTAGGTGCGGAAAAATACGAACAAAGAACGCACGTAAAAACGCCGTTCGACGGCAATTATATTTTTGAAAATTTTGTGCGCGACGAGGGGTTTGACAAGGGCGAATACACCTTTCAATCGGTGGGAAGTATTGCTATTTGCGACTGCGTTACTCCTTGCGAAAACTTGCTGGACTGTTGCGCCGCGCCGGGCGGAAAATCGGTGCTGCTTGCAGCAAAATGCGGACACGTCACGTCCTTTGAATTGCACGAACATAGGGTAGAATTAATCGGGCAATACAAACGCCGTATGCACGTGGAAAATATCACGGAAATGCAAAAAGACAGTTCGGTGTTCGACGAAAAGTACGAAGAGAAATTCGACGCGGTTTTGTGCGACGCGCCCTGTTCGGGTTACGGCACGATTAGTGAAAATCCCGACATTAAGCTTTTCCGCAAAAAAGAGGATTTTGCCGCGCTTGCAAAGGCGCAATTAGCGATTTTGAATACCGTTTGCCGCTACGTGAAAAAGGGTGGCGCGCTGTATTATTCCACCTGCTCGCTCTTTCAATGCGAAAACGACGAAACGGTGGCTGCGTTTTTGAAAAAGAATCCCGATTTTACAATGGAAACGTTACAAAGCCCCCTTTCGCACGAGAAGAAAAAGTACGGTTTGCAATTTTTGCCCGATACGGCGTATGGCGCAGGCTTTTATGTTTGTAAATTGATAAGGAAATCATGAAAAAAATTCTACAAGATTTAACCTATGCCGAGTTGGAAGAACTCGTTCTTTCGCTCGGTGAAAAAAAATTCCGTGCAAAACAGCTGTACGAAGGGGTGATGCAGGGCAAGACAATCGAGGGGATTTCCTCGCTGCCAAAGCCCTTTAAGGCGCGGCTTTGCGAAGAATACGAAAATGCGCCCGTCAGGATAAAGGAAACCTTTTATTCTTCGGACGGCACGGAAAAATATCTGTTTGAATATGCGGACGGCAACCTCGTCGAAGGCGTTTTGATGAAATACAAATACGGCTATACGCAATGCGTTTCCACGCAGGTTGGCTGTCGTATGGGTTGTAAGTTTTGCGCCTCCACGCTCGGCGGACTTATCCGAAATTTGACCGCGGGCGAGATTTTGTCGCAGATTTTACTGGTCAACGCTCTGCATAAAAACGACGCTGTGGGACAGGGCAAAGAGGCGCGCGCCGTCACCAACGTCGTGCTGATGGGCAGCGGCGAACCTTTGGACAATTACGACGAAGTTTTGCGCTTTTTACGCAACGTCACGGCGGAGGGCGGATTGTGTATCAGCGCGCGAAATATTTCCCTTTCTACGTGCGGAATCGTGCCCAAAATGTACCGCCTTGCGGATGAAAATATTCCGCTCAATCTTACCGTTTCCCTGCACGCGACCGACGACGAAACGCGAGCGAGGACAATGCCTGTTGCCAAGGCGTATAAAATTAGCGAAATTTTGAAAGCCTGCGATTATTATTTCAAAAAAACGGGCAGAAGATATTATTTTGAATACACTTTAATCGAGGGTGAAAATTGCGACGAAACGCATGCAAAAGCCTTGATTAACCTCTTAAAAGGCAAGCCGTGCCACGTCAATTTGATAAGGCTGAACGAAGTAAAAGAACGGGATTTGAAAGCGCTTGGGGACAAGGACGCTTACCGCTTTTTAGGGGTATTGGAAAAGGGTGGATTGTCGGCGACTTTGCGCCGTCAAATCGGCGTGGATATCGGGGGCGCGTGCGGACAGTTGCGCGCAAAATACGTGGAAAACAAAGGAGAAAACATATGAAAAACGTAAAAATTGCGCCGTCTATTTTGTCGGCGAACTTTGCAAAGATGGGAGAAGAGGTTCAATCCTTAGAACAATGCGGCGCGGACGTCGTGCATTGTGACGTGATGGACGGCGTGTTCGTCAATAATATTACGTTTGGGATTAAAATGGTGGAAGATATCCGCAAGGTTACAAACTTGCCTCTCGATTGTCATTTGATGATTGTGCATCCCGAAAAATACGTGGAACGTTTTGCCAAGGCGGGCGCGGACATTATTACCGTGCATTGGGAGGCTTGCCAAGACAATTTGAAGGAAGTGTTGGAATTAATTAAATCGACGGGGGTAAAATGCGGTGCGGTTATCAATCCCGATACGCCCGTGGATAAAATCCGCGACGTGATTTTGCTGTGCGATATGGTGTTGGTCATGAGTGTTTTTCCTGGGTTTGGAGGTCAGAAATTTATCCCGTCGGCGTTGGATAAATTGCGGGAAATCCGCGCGATTATCGACGAGAGTGGTAAAGATATCGACCTTGAAATCGACGGCGGCGTAACGGCGGAAAACGTGGAGGAAATCAAGGCGGCTGGCGCAAACGTTATCGTTGCGGGCAGCGCAGTTTTCAAAGCGGACGACCGCGCGGCAATGATTGCAAAATTGAAAGCGTAAAGAGAGGAAAAGATGCCCCCGAGCAAATGCTTGCTCGGGGGCATCTTTTCTAGTATTGATGTAAGTCGTTTTTGAGATTATTGAGTTTATTGATTTTTTCTTCTTCCAATTCTTGTAATTTTTCCAGATTTTTATTAATTCCTTTGAGTACTGAATTTGCGGAAATAATGCTATTTTTAATCCGTTCTCGTTCCCTTTCGCGTTCTCTTGCCTGGCGTTCCGCCTCTACTGCGCCCAGCAAGGCGTTTGTAAACCTTTCGGTTTTTAGTTTGTCTTCCAAGGCTTCTATGGAAATTTCAGCAGCTTGTGCCGTGGTTTCAGCAAGACCGCGGACAATTAAATCCTTAAACATTTCCAATAACTTTTTATCATCGGAACCAACTAAGTTGCATTGCTCGTGGATTATTTCTACGCAAGCGAACATATTGCCCAAGCATGTTATGATTTTTAACACATGACCGATGTTTTCGCCGTTAAGATTGTTCAATGCATTATCAAACTCTTCTGCGAAGATGGGTAGGCATCTAACCTGTACGAGTGTGAACTCTTTATCATCAATTTTGTCTCTCAGGAAAATTCCTAGTTTTACGGAAAGATAAATCGAACCGCCGAAGAGTACTGGGGATACAATCACTCCAATTCCTAGTCCCGATAACAGAATAGGAACACCGATGCCAACAGTAATGGCAAAGGGTAATAATATGCATAATAATATTGCAAAGAAGTAAAGCGGTCGAGTTACTTTGGCGGCCTTTTTTCGCGCAAGTGCTTTTTGGTGACGTGCTTTGTTGGTGCAAGGGGTGCCAACGGAAAAGAGTGGGCGCACTTTGGCAGTTGCCGTGTACTGCGCATAGCTATTGTTGGAAACGATAGGGTTATCTTTGCGAAGTCCCGCCTGTTTGGCTTTCTTATTTAAGGTTTGTGCTAGGGTAATGGTCTTACAATAATCTGTAATTGTTTGCGAAAGTCTTTCGTATTCACGGCGATGAGAGCGGAACGGTTCTAACGATTGAATCAATTCGATTTTTTCCAACTCTGTGGAATACTCTAATTGAGGTAGAGTAATGGAACTTTCTTTAATGCTTTTAGCTGATGAGTAAACGGTTTCGATTGTCTTAGCATTGTCGACGACTGTGCTTGGGTATACACCAGTTTGCATATGGAATGCCGCCTCAAAATCTTCGGGGAAAGAATGTCGATAGGTATCGTAAAAAACTTCCCAAACCGCTCGATCGCTTTCAAACGAATAATCTTTTTCTGTTAACAATAATTTTAATTCAATCAATGAATTATTGTACGATATAATATTGCTTTGTAGCTCCATATTTTTTCTCCTATTGATAGCGTATCGCTATATTATAAATTAATTATATAGCAATTTGTTATAATTGTCAAGAGAATAAAATAAAAAAACGAGAAAGCATGAAAATTTTTCAAATTAGACTAAAAGAACAGCGCAAATTATACGGCATAACACAGAGAGATATGGCGGAAAAATTGGGAATATCGCAGCCTTCGTATATTCGCTACGAAAAAGGGAGCGCCGAACCTTCGCAAGAAAATTTGGTACGCATTGCCGATATATTTGACATATCTATTGATTATCTTTTGGGAAGAGCCGATTTGTAATAGTGTGAATATTATTAAAAAATAAAAGCAAAAAGCCGCCCGCGGTTGGAGGCGGGTTTTATGCATGATTAAAGAAAAGCGGTAATTATTCAGCGTCCGCTTTTTTAAGGGTTCTGATACATCTAGCGCAAACGTAACCGTTCATTTCCTTACCGTCTTCTACGTAAGAAATCTTTTGTACGTTTACCTTAAACGTTCTTCTCGTCTTACGGTTAGAGTGGCTGACGTTGTTGCCCGATGCTTGACCTTTACCGCAAATATTGCATACTCTCGACATATTAACACCTCCGTTTGGGTATAAAATTTCCGTGGTTTATCACTTGTTTACCGCGCAAAAAAAATCCGCTTACCAAAACAAGCATAAATAATATAGCATTTTTATTTGGAAAAAGCAATCAAAAATGAGCCAGAAAACGAAAAAAAACGAAAAAATTGAAAAATCTTAAAAAAGTACTTGCAAAATGCGGGTAAATAGTGTAAAATAAAAAAGAACTTGGAGAAAGGTATATGTCACTTGTAACAAACAACGCTTATGGAAAAATTTCTACGTCCGCCCTTGCAATCAGCAAGGTCGCTTCGCGTACCGCCATGGAATCCTACGGTATCGTGGAGATGGCAGGTAAAAAATCGGGCGGTTTTCAGGAAGTTTTTAAGAAGAATAAAGGCGGAAAGGGCATCAAAATTACGTTCTCCGCAAACCGCATTATCGTAGACGCGTACGTCGTAATTAAGTACGGCGTTTCCATTACGGCTATCGCAGAATCCTTAAAAGAGGCCATCAAATACAGAGTGGAAACTTTTACGGGTATGGTTGTGGAAACGGTCAACGTCAACGTTGTCGGTGTAAAATTGTAATTATCTCGCGCAAAACGGGAAATCTCGGCTTGCGCTTTTTGTGTTTGTACGGATATTTTTCAAAACGCTGAAAAATTTCGTGCAGGGTAACGGAAACTCCTTCCATATATATACTAAATTATGGCACATCTTTGCTTTCTTCGTTTGTGCCGTCCGTTACTTTTCCCCGCCTGTGCGCGGGTGTAGAAAAAGATTATAAGGAGCATGAAAAATGCATAAAATTATAAATAGTACCGAATTTCGGAAGATGATATTGGTCGGCGCAAAGCAGTTGGAAATTAACCGCGCAAAGGTAGACGCACTCAACGTATTCCCCGTGCCCGACGGCGATACCGGTACAAATATGTCTTTGACGATGCAATCGTGCGTCAAAGAATTGTCGGCTTGTCAATCGAGTGCTTTCCCCGAAGTTTGCGACAGCATCTCCAAAGGCGCTTTGAAAGGTGCAAGAGGGAATTCGGGCGTTATTTTGTCCCAGATTTTGAAAGGGATTTGTTCGGTTGTCCGCAAGGAAGAAAAAGAAGTGGACACCAAGACCTTTGCAAAGGCTTTAGAAGCCGGCACAAAAGTCGCTTACGGCGCGGTTTCCGTACCCAAAGAAGGCACGATTTTAACCGTTGTTCGTATGATGAGCGAACACGCCACCAAAGTGGCTTCCAAAAAGAAAAATTTTGAAGACTTCTTCGCCGAAGTGATTGCCGCAGGGGAAAAAGCCCTTGCGTTGACCCCCGAACTGCTTCCCGTTTTGAAAAAAGCGGGCGT